>PBXQ01000071.1 GCA_002727675.1 Thermoplasmata archaeon
CTGGAAATGTCGTATATGCTAATTCTGGAGCACCTATTGAAAACATTCCAGAGGGACTTTCACTACTTGCTTCAACCACATCAAATGGAGAAACAGTTGACAAATTAACTCTAATTGATGAATCTTACTTCAATACCACTTTGACTATCCCAGTAGGATATCCCTCAACAAATTCTCAACTTGTAACTTTAGAAATTATTAACATCCCGGGGCAAGGTGGAACGATAGTTAATACAAATATCACTTTATCGATAGACAGCACACCACCTACTGTAGAATTCCCCACAGGAATACTTACTACCATAGAAACCGATAGAATGACAGCAGTAGATGTAAGAGTCAATATCGTAGAATCTGGAGGAATAAATGAGGACGGGATTACCTTACATTGGACATTTAGACGCAATGGTTTGAATCTACCCGGGAGTCATGAATCTGTAACATTAGAATTTATTTCTAGAAGTGGAGATATTTGGGTATTTTCATCATCCGTAGATATGAGGCCTCAAGATGGATTTAAATTTCAAGATGGAGATCAAATTGTAGTCTGGGTTGAAGGTTCAGACTTAGCTGGTAACCAGGTATTTGGAGATGGGACTGCCGATAGCCCCAGAGCCCCTCAACTCCTAATCCGTGTTTTTGAACCTGTACTATACAAAGTTGAGTTGGACAATTTGAACCCAACAATTGGCAATAACGTATACATTCAAACAACCATCCGAAATAACGGGACCTCAATGGGTAGTGTAAATGTCACCTTAGTAGAAGAATTAGATGATGGAACTTTGCAAATTTATGAATCTCATAACATTACTAATTTAGGACCTCAGCAAAAACGTGTTGTTGCATTTTCATGGGAGGCGTGGGATAGTGGTATTCCTGACTTGTATTTGATGTGGAATGAAGATGAAAATCAATTAACTTTGATTGAGCCTCAATTCAATGTTCAAAAGAATGAGGATGAGGGTGGCTTATTTGGTTCAGGATCAAATATTGGACCCATTTTAGGATTATTCACTATCCTTGCTTTAGGGGTAGTGATTGCTATAATTGCAATTATGGCTCGAAATAGAAATGATTGGGATGACGATAATTGGGATGACGGAGAAGAATATGCTGAAAGAATGCTCAGTGATCAGAGCCAAACTGCAACTAATACTGCAAATCCCCCAACATCAGTCCCAACAGATGCCCCATTACCTGAACAAGCCCCTCCTAAACCTCCTGAGGTCAGTGATGCTGAATGGCTGGTAAAAGCAAAAGCACAGATACCAGAGTGGCCTGATGAAACTTTACTTGGATACAAAGAAAATGGTTGGACCATTGAACAATTAGTTGAGTGGAAAGCCAACAATCCATGATTTATTGTCTTTAATCATAAAAACAATAAAATCGCGCGATTAGAATTTAAATCGCGAGTTTTTCAATACTTGACCTGTAAATACGTATTTTTTGCGAGAATAAGAATAAATAATTTCGCGAATTGACAGTTGTCTACAAACGCGCGCGAGCGGCTCAAAAAAATGTGAAACATTATATGCTGGCGCGAAACGAATTGCGGGCGAGGAAGAAATTCCTCAGGGATGCACATGAAACAGAAGAGTTTGACTAAACAGAGAATTGAATTATCTGCAAAAATAGAGGAATTGCAGAAGCAGGTGATGGAGCAGCAGGTGGGGCTTGAGGAACAACGTAAGCTTGTAAACACACTATTGACCATAATCATGGAAGAAGCAGATGGAGTACAATCAGGGGCAGCCCCCACTATACCTAATCAGCCAAAGCGCGGATACTGCATGTAATCATCCTTTGATAACAGCAATCGGCACTAATCTTGCCACCTCACGAGCTAAACCTGCTTGGCTAGTTAATCTGATTACCTCATCAACATCCTTGTACGCTTCTGGAGCCTCTTCACTCAAAATATTAGGAGTCCTAGCATGGACATGAATGCCCTTTTGTTTGAGAGATTCAATTAATTCATTTCCATCAATACTTTTTCTTGCAGCAGTTCTAGACAATTTTCTACCAGCTCCATGGCAAGATGAGGAGAAAGCGATGTTGGACGATTTCCTAGGGCCAGCCATAACCCAAGAAGCGGTACCCATGTCACCAGGAATTAGAACTGGTTGCCCTATCCCTTGGAATTTTTCACTTAATTCTGAGTGGTTTCCTGAAAGCGCCCTAGTAGCACCCTTACGATGAACACAACAATTACATGAAACTCCGTGAACAACATGATTTTCCACCTTAGCTATATTATGACATACATCATAAACAACATTAATTTCAGCATCATCATTACCTAAATGACGAGCAAAATTATCACGTAAGTTTTGAGTTAATGCACTACGATTTGCGAATGCGAAATTTCCTGCTGCTTGCATCGCCTCGAAATAAGATTGGCCCTCTCTGGAATAGAATGGAGCCGCCGCAAGTTGACGGTCTGGCAGATTAATATCCCATTCAGAACAATACCATTGCCCGGATAATTCACGATAATTTGATTCTATTTTGGCAACATGTTCACTACAAACCTGATGCCCAAGCCCCCTAGAACCTGTATGAATCATTGCACACACTTGGCCAACCCTGAGTCCAAATGCTTTTGCTGCCTCCTCATCAAATATCTGTTCAACTACTTGTAATTCTAGAAAATGATTGCCCGAACCAAGTGTACCTAGTGATTTGGAACCTCTGCTCATAGCCCTCTGAGAAAGAACCCTATTTTCACCCTCAAGAAACCCATTTGATTCAATATTTTCAAGATCTTCAAAATGACCTAGACCCATATCAGCAGTAGCATTAGCACCTCTTTCCAAGATGTCTTGCAATTCTCTTGTTTGAAGATTTACACCACCTTTTCCAGAAGCCCCTGCTGGGATTCGGTTCGATAATTTTTTGGCCAATCCCGCAAGGTCAGATATCTGATCAATATCTAAATTAGTAGAACATAAACGGACTCCGCAGTTGATATCAAAACCTACACCACCGGGTGAAATCACCCCACCTTGATCACCCCAATCAATATCAGTAGCAACAACACCACCAATTGGAAATCCGTAGCCATAATGCCAATCAGCCATTGCCCATGCCTCACCAACAATACCAGGCAAAGATGCTGTATTGACTAACTGTGAAGGAGATCGGTCATCTGAATTTGCTGCTAGATGATTGGAATCCGCCACTAACATTGCATCAGTATTCATCGGGCCGTGGCGATTAATGCGGAAAAGAGAATCATCAATTTGCTCTAGGTGTTTTTTCCAGTCGCCTTCCACCTGCGCCGACCTCCTTTCCAAACCACCCTAACGCCCACAGTTCAAGCGTTTTTCCCCCCGCAAGGTTAGTTGACTTCAAGAGATGAATCGCTTTCGCAATGGTATAGGGGCGGCAGCATGGCATTCGGAGACATTGAAATACCCTTTTTCATTGAATCGGGTTTTGTCAGGAAAAAATGCCGAGTGACCAAACAATGGTTTTGGACTAGAGATGGATCACGAGACACATGTGGAGACACAACTGAAGACGAATATACATTCATAGGATCACCATTAATTCCCGGATTTCCTGAGCGCGGGAAGGCCTTAATGGACAAAATGAGAGAGACGTTCCTTTCCTTCTTCGAAGAGCAATCTCATTCACGAATTGCACCTTACCCTGTTATCGCACGCTGGAGGGATGATATTCACCTTACAATTGCATCCATTGCTGACTTCCAACCTGATGTGACAGGTGGAGTCATCCCGCCCCCAGCAAATCCGTTGACTATTTCGCAACCATGCATTAGATTGACTGACGTGGCCGCAGTTGGTCGTTCAGGGCGGCATTTGACTACTTTTGAAATGATGGCGCACCACTGTTTCAATCGGCCAAAAGATGGTCAAACCATCTACTGGATTGACGAATGTGTTCGCTTTTGTGATGAACTTTTTGTTAACCGCTTAGGAATTAATCCTAATGAAATAACCTATGTTGAAAACCCTTGGTCTGGTGGAGGAAATGCTGGACCTGCTGTTGAAGTGATTGTTGGCGGACTTGAGCTTGCAACTCTTGTTTTCATGAACTTGGAAGAAGATCCTGACGGTGAAATTGAAATTAAAGGTGAAAAATATTCTGAAATGGATTTACAAATTATTGATACCGGATATGGCTTAGAACGATTCTGCTGGGCTGCTGCAGGAACGCCTACAATATACGAAGCGATATTTCCTGAATCTGTTTCTTTGTTACGACGACTATCTGGATTTGATGAAAGGTTAGAAAAAATAAATGAAATAGATTCTGAACTTGTCCTATCAGAATTATCCATGCTAGCAGGAATCCTAAACATTGATGTCGGAACAGATGTTTCAGCTCTCTATGAAAAACTTGTGGAAAGATTGGCCGAAAGGGGAGTTTCTATCTCACTTTCTGACCTAAAATCAATTACTGAGCCGCTATCTGCAATTTATGCCATCCCTGATCATTTACATGGCCTATGCAATATGCTAGGCGATGGTTTGGTACCCTCAAATGTCAAAGCAGGTTACCTTGCAAGAATGTTAGCCAGGAGGACTCTGAAGTTAAGGGATGAATTGGGAATTGATGTACCTCTATCAGAACTTGGTAAACATCACCTTGAAGTAAATTTGAAAGGACGAGATTTTATTCAAACTCGTGATGGAATTATCAAAATACTAGATCTTGAAGAACAACGATATCGTGAAATGCTACGAGCAGGAGAAGCAGCAGTCAGAACTGCTTTGAAAGAAACATCATTAAACGCTACTGAAATCGATGATGACATTTTCATCCAACTGGCTGAAAGTCGCGGATTGCAGCCAGATATGGTAATTGAAATTGCCAAAAATGAGGGCTGGAATAATCTAGAGGTACGAGTAGGATTGGAAGCAGACATGGCTGCTAGGCATGCAAAAATAACAAAAGAATCTGCTAAGAAGAAGAATCAAAATAATCTACTAGAAACCAACCATGGATTTAAAGAAACTATTAAGGAATTTTATCTTGACACCTCAAAAACAGAATTTGATGCCCAAGTAATCGATTGTTTTGAATTAACCAATGAAAAATTATCAAATCTCAACTTATCAAATGAAGTTGAGGGTAAACCTAGCCATGGAGTAATTCTTGATAAAACCCTATTTTACCCTGAAGGAGGAGGACAACTGAGTGATTTTGGCACACTAACTAATGGTAAAACTGTTCGAGTATTGGACTCTCGTAGTGAGAGTGGAATCATCATACACCTTACTGATGGAGAAATTCAAAACGGTAAAGTGAGCGGTAAGATAAATTCAATTAGACGTAATCAATTAATGGACCACCACACATCAGTCCATATCGTAGGTGGTTCTGCTAGAGCAATCTTAGGGCCTCATATTTGGCAAGCAGGTAGTAACAAGGGAGAAAAATATGCTCGCCTAGACATTACTCATTTTGAGCGGTTAACACGCAATCAATTGAATCAAATCGAAGACCATGCAAATAATGTCATCGAAAGTGATATCGCAGTTCAAAAATTAGTGTTAGACAGAGCTGAAGCAGATTCCGAATTTGGATTCAATTTATACCAAGGAGGACCACCGAAACATCAACAAGTTAGAATTATCAAAATTGGCCAACATGATATCCAAGCCTGTGGAGGTACGCATCATGACAGTACAGGCAAAATTGGTGAAGTTCGCATCATTCGTAGTAGTGCAGTTCAAGACGGGGTAGAGCGTCTGCAAATTGTGGCAGGGGAGACAGCACGAGAACATGCGCGCACTCAAGAGCGCTTATTGAGTGAGGCTTCAGAAGTCTTAGGAGTACAGGCAGAAGAATTACCAGCCACTGTTCAAAGGTTCTTTGAAGAATGGAAATCGCAAAAGAAAGAAATTGAGCAACTAGAATCTGAGATTGTCAGATTGCGCACAAGTGGGGGAGGTTCAGATAGTGTTGTTAAAGATGGTATCAGATACGCTATTATGGAAGGTAGCGGCGATATGAGGCAACTACTTAGCATGGTGCAAGAATTAACCAGAGACCCACAACTACCTACTGTAGCAATCTTGGGAACGAAAGAAGGAGGAGGAAAATTATTAGTTGCAATTACAGAAAATAGTTTAGCCTCAGAAACACATAATGCCATAGAAATCCTCAATTCAATCTCTAGCCATATTTCGGGAGGTGGCGGCGGTAAGCCTACCTTTGCTCAAGGCGGAGGATCAAATCCTGATGGATTGGAAAATGCCCTAAATGCAGCACGAGATTTACTCAAACTAGAGTAATTATCATGAGGTGTTAACTTGTATAAATTCCCCACTATCCCTTTCCCACCGCTTAGAATACATACATCATGTGAACCTGCAATAGTTGTGGGAGTAAAGGGTGAAATTTGCAGAATGAATAGAAAAACATTCAAAATAATAGGAGAACATCAAACACCATTCCCATCACAGATCGTTGGGTCTACAATTTGTGATGGGCTCTTTGTAGGAACTTGGATACAATTTGAATTGGAACAAGCAAGAATGGCATCAATAAATATTGATAATGAGCCATCTAAAGGTATCAGTAAGAGTAATTTGAGAAAGTCAAAATTTGATACTCAAATTGATACTTCAGTTGCTGGTTCATCTTGGTGTCATATACTTGATTCTCAACCACTAGGAATTACATCAAATGAAAATATGATATGCTTCGCATTATTTAAAAAAGGAATATATTGCATTAACAAAGATTCTAATGAAATCTGGAGAAAAGAAGAGATTAATTGGGTGAAAGATGAAATGATTGAAAATTCTCAAATCATTGAATCTGTGTGTAATGGACCCCATCCAAATAAGAAGGGAGAATCTTGTGTTTGGGTTTGGAGTTTGGGTGGCTATTGGGCTGCAATAGAATGGGAAGATGGGACAACCATATCCAAGGGAGTTATCAAAACCAAAGGCCAAGTTGATAATGTAATCAGTAATGAAAAAGGATCATGGCTAATTAGTTTAGCTGATGGAAATATAGTACAATGGAATATGTTTGATGACAGTGAACAAACTATCAAAGGAGGGCCATTCAATGATGCTTTGTTCATTCGTGAATCATGGCATATAGCAGGTTGGAGAGAGGATATAATCTGGAACAATCAAAGGGTTGAAAGAACACCACGAAAAGAACTAAGCCAGTCTATCTTTAATCACGAGCGAGGATTGATGATTCTGGACAATGGCGGGGAATGGTCATTATTTGGCCAAATCAATAGTTCATAGAAGAAATCATTCTTCTTCTGATTTCGCTTCTTCGCCCGATGATTCTGTTGCAACAGGGCTGGGGACTGACTTTGAAGTCGCATCCCAGCCGCAACGACCACATGTCGTACGGTTTGCATGCTTTGCCATGAAAACACCTGGACCACAACGTGGACAAGCCTCATTTTTACGTACTAATTTGCCATTGTCAACAGTGTATAAACTTGAACGTTTTGACATTATTCCTCACCCCCTGAAACATCTTCCGCCTCTACTTCAACAGGTGGTTCAGAATCAGTAGGTGATGCATCATTTGTACCTTCTTCAGTAACTTCAGCACCATGCCTTTCAAGAATATAACTAGGTTCTATTTGCATTGACTCCTGAGACCCATAAATGAATGCTAAGCCTGAAGTTAGTGGCTGCCCGAAACGAGTGACCACGTCCTTAACTACAACATTAGAAGCAGAAGAACCGGGCTCTAATGAAGCAACTTTACTGCGTAATTGGCTACGACTTGGAGTTGATGCACCTTCATGGCGAAGTTGAAATCTTATCTCAACACGATCCAATAATTGATTTTCTTTTCTATCAATAATTTCCATATTTTGTCACCTCATCGTATATTGACCTTCAAAGCATAATTGCCCGCTCGAGTGATTCCAAGTTTTTCAGCAATCTCAGAACGTTCCGGATTTAAGATTACAACATAACCTGCCCAATCAGAGGTGCAATGTGCTTCAGGGTGAGCATTACAAAGTTCTTGATCATCATCTAAGATACGATGGCATTCACCACAAGCCAAGGGGTCTTTCTTTGCCAATTTATTCACCGCCCGCAATCCAATCATGAGCACCTAGACCTGGTTGCTTGCATGTAAGACCAATTTTACTAGAACGTGGGTCGTGAGGATTGAGTGACAAAGTCACAACACGTGAACGCACAGGATTAGTCATTGACAAAGTAGCCCCCGAGCGATTACCAACAATTCTACCTTCACCCTGGTTAATATTTACAGGCTCTTCCAAAATTTGAGATTTATGCAAAAGTCCTTCTAATGGACCCATTTGAACAAAGGCTCCGAATTCTAAAATTTCAGAAACAGCACCATCAACGATTTCATTAGTATCTAAGTGGAATAGAACAGCCTTGAAACGAACATTCTGATAAATAGCACCATCACCATGAATTATTCTACCTCTGTCAATCATTTTATGATCATAAGTTACAACTACAAAATTATCATCATCATCGAATTTTCCTTCAAATGCTTGATGGGCCAAACGATCAACGTGCTGACTCAACGACTGCCCCTCACGGATATACTCCGCTGGGATTCTGATGGTATCTTCCCTAACTACAAGTGTGTACATTTTTTTCCCTCCTTTAACCGCCCCCTAAAGAGTACACGGAAACGGAAGGGTTCACAACCCTCCCGTCCCTCACAGGTGCACGCCTCCGGAGGAGAGGTTTCCAGTGGCTCGCCGACCTGCCAACCCAATATAAACCCCACCAAGGTAAATCTCAGTAATATTCACACTACATTGAATAGATTAGACGAGATATAATCACGTGACCCCCGTAGGGGTCACGAAGTCTCTAAATCAACATTTCACGTTAGCGAAGTTGGTGAAGGTTGAAGTAGCGGTCAAAGCGCATAGTAGATTGTGATAGGTGGCGCGAGTACCAAGTATCGTAGAAAAGCATGTCTTGTAGCATTGCTTTTAGCGATTACAATCTTGTTTCAAGTCGTCCCCTTGTCAAAAATAATACCAGATATGGAAGAAAGTACGAGAACCTCATTTTCAGGGGGTGAAACTAGTATCTGGACCGATGGGGGGGAAGATTGGCCCCAGTTTGGTAGATATGGTTCACACAATAGCTCGGCACCAAGCCATGGCACAGATGGTGGCCCTGGCCAAGGTAGCATAGAGAACACTACTAAATTAATGACAATTGATGAACCTGAAATTAATTGGAGACACTTCTCATCTAGTAGTTACGGAGCCCAAGGATTGGCTAGTGTAGCGGGCGATTTTTCAGGTAATATCATCATCACAGGTAATGCAGAAGAAAGATGTGGGAAGGGGAATAAATTCACGGCATTGATTTCTGAAAGGGATTCTGGTGGCTCAACCCATTCTTTTTTGAGAATAATAGATGGAGACACCAGCAAAGAAGCATGGGAAGTAGATTTGGGCGCAACTGATTCTGTTAAAGCATCTCCAGTAATAGTTGATGTTGACGGAGACGGAGCATTAGAAATCCTAGTAGCTTATGATGCACAGGATACTTTCAACACTGAACTTTGGTCACCTATAATTGAATGCGGCGAAGCAGGATGGAATAGTGGAGGAAGTCATTCTAGTGAACTAATTTGGTCCTATACTGACCCCGATTTGGGAATTACTGTCCCCTCACCCTATGTACTTGCGAACCACCAGATAGGAACACAAATTCTGTTAGGGGACTTAGATTTAGATGGCGACTCAGAGGCAATATTCGCTTTAGTTGACGAGGGAGATGACAAAGTAGTGGTATTGGCTTTACCACTTACTTCAAGCGGCACACCAACTCCAATATGGCAGGTAACTTTGGATGATGGCGAAATCCCCTCAGACCCAGCATGGGTTAAAATTGACGACACACATTCTGCCGTTCTACTTACAACAATTAACCCCGATGATGGGAGCCTGTGGGTTTGGAGACTAGATGGTGCTAACGGAGCCCCATATTGGGGGGGTGTTTCCCTAGGCACTGAAGGCGATACTGATTCACCACACATCCGAATGCCTGGACCAGTAATTGCCGAATTAGATGGAACCCCAGGAGCAGAGATGGTCGTCACAATCCCATCGGACATTGATGGAGGGAATACTGGTGACGGGGCTGAATTTATTGGAATGGAAATTAATGATGCCTCGGAATTATGGTCCTTTAGAGCTACTAATGGGTTTGCAGACGCCCCACCCGATGTTTTCGATACAGATAATGACGGCATTGATGACCGTGTTTGTTGGGTCACTTGGTATAGGGTTGACACAAATCGCAAAGGAGTTGCAGGGTGTCACGATGTAACTAATCCAATTAGTCCCTCATTGGAATTTTCACATACTATGGATCAAAGTTCAGGCAATCCGAATGATGAAATCGCAACTTCGCCACCATTCCACCTTGACCTTGATGGGCAAGGAGCACCTGAAACATTAGTTGCATTTGGACGTACACTTTGGGCTTGGGATGGAGATTCTGGAACTCAAGCAGGAATTGGCTCAGGTTGGAGTAATGAATTGGATTTACCTCACCGTACTTGGGCTGCACCAGCATTAGTTGACATGGATGGAGATGGAGCACTTGATATTCTAATTGGAGACACCTTAATTTCTCGCGCTGCAGCAGACGTTAGGCCATTTTTAGATGGCAGAGGTGTACAATTTAGCCCTAGCCAACCTGACCCCGGCGACACATTTACTGCCACAGCATATATTGAAAATGTCGGGACTATTTCTACAGGCGAAGCTGTTGATGCAGTTTTGTACTATGATGGAGTAGAAGTGCATAGGGAAAGATTCTCTGAGATGGAACCAGTAGACCCCACAGGAAATGGCTATTTTGCCACGTTTAATTACGAATTGACTGCCACATTAGGAACCCACACCGCCACTATTGTGATTGACCCTTATGGCAACTTAACCCAATCTAGGTACGACAATGATCAACAAACAGTTGAATTAGAAATCGTTGAAAAATATGGCGTATCTATTGGAGTCCCTGGAGATCCGCCAAGAATTAATCCAGGTTCAAGTGAAAATGTTGATGTTTCAATTAGTTCTACTGGGAGATTAGCAGGCATTTGGAGCATGTCTCTTGACACATCCAATTTACCATCTAATTGGTCTGTGACAGATAACACACCCGGCGGCTCTACTAATATCCAAATTGAATCTCAACAACCATGGATTGCTACTTTGGCAGTTACCGCACCAACTAACGCTTTGGGTTCTGAATCAGGATACATTACTATTACAATGACCTTGGATGATGATTCAAATGTATCAGCATCCTCAATTTTGGCTATTGAAGCAAATCGCACTAGAGGACTATCTGTAAGGGGACCCGATGGCACATCCTCTACAACAGGATATGGAATCCCTGGTTCTGCCGCTAGTGCTTGGCTAATAATTGAAAATCTTGGCAATGCTGAAGAAACTGCGAGTCAAGCCTGGAATCAAACATCATGGGGTAATGACTTGACCCTTCATGACAGCAGTGGCCCACAAGCGTTGATTACATTATCACCTGGCGAGCAATTAGAACTTCATGCGATGTTACCAGTACCAGCTAACACTAGTTTAGGAGATTCTGTTTTTACCACTTTATCAATATGCATTGGAGCAGGAATAGACCAAGTTTGTAAATCAATTACCATCACATTTATCGCGAATGGCGTTAGTGTATTGCCTGCCAATATTAGGACTATTCCTACTAATGGATTGACATGGAATATTAACGGAAACCTACCCACTAATAGCAATAATTTATCATGGAATTTTATTACACCGAATGATTGGAATTGGCAGGCTAACGGTGATTGCATATTAGAAAACAATTTACTTTCATGCCACGGTTTAGAAGGCGCTACATTCGATGGAAACATCACCTTAAATCTACCATTAAATGCCCCGCCCCTATTCCATCCATTTTCATTCAATGCAACTAACCATAGCGGTTATGTGTTTGATTTCTCAATCCAAGTTTTACAAGTATTTAGATCTGAAATTTCAGTAATTAGCCCTACTGGTTCGCCAATATTGATGAATGTTTCAGAACCTACATGGATTGTCTTGAGGCTAGAAAATCCGGGTAATGGACCAGATAATTATGAATTGACAGGACATTTAATTCCAAACGATAATTTCACTGAAGATCCGGGAGTTATATTTAACATTCCAACTTCTACATTCTCAATTGAAGCAGCTGGTTTAAGGCAAGTGCCAATTCAAATTACTCTGCCACATGACACACCTGCAAGAGAAGGAATGAGAATTGAATTAAAACTACAATCATTAGGAGATTTTTCAGTCTATGATTCATCAATTATAGAAGTAGAAGCGCGACAAGACCACAGATGGAATGTAAGTTTGATAGATGGAGCGAAATTAAAACCTTCAGGAAGTCAAATTTTCACCCAGCCCGGAACCTCTACTTCAGTGCAGTTATCAGTAACTAACATTGGAAATTTCGAAGATAAATTGGATATTTATTCAACTATGTCATTGTCTTTATTTGGTAACGACACACTAAACAACTGGGAAATTAATTCTGGAACAAGCGGAGTGATAAATGTAAATCAAAGTACAATAATTAATCTTGGCTTGATTGTACCAGAATTGGCTTGGAATGGAACTATTGCTCATGTACAACTAATACTATCTTCTGACAACATAACATTGGAAAACTTCAACTTTGATATTGAAGTAAACCAACAACCACAATGGATTGTAAAAGCATCGGGTGGGGATTTGGACGTTGAATCAAATGGATCTAACATCACGTTAGAATTAGAACAAAGAGGTAATTATCCCTCGCGAGCATTTCTTTCTGCAGCAATAGATGCTTTGGGATGGAACCTCAGCACACCCGATGAACTACCGTTCTTGGATCCTGGAGAATCAGTAATGATATCCATATTTGTCACACCACCAAATGGAGCAATTTCAGGACCGACTGCCGAGATGACTATTCTAGCACGTAATGGAGATGGTAGAGGTCAAGGAGAAACAATTCTACCAGTCAGAGTAAAGCCAAACTACGATTTTATTACTGATATCCCATCCAATTGGGAAGGTTGGTTAGTTAGTGACAATGGAGGAATGCCCCGAATTACTGTCTCTAACACGGGGAATTCTCCAAACCAACTCCATATCGAGTTGTTAGGTCTACCAACATCATGGCACCCAATTGAAACAAATGTCACACTAACTTGGAATGAACAATTAGGAGTCCCAATTGACCTAATACCAGACCCCGAATGGGACCAGTCAAATATTCAAGCCCAGATACGAATCACCGATTCAGGAGGTAAAGTTACCGTAAATGATGTGACAATCACTTATTCCCCTATTTCATGGGCAAGTAGCCCTGTAATGTGGGGGGCTATGGGGGATGACAAAATTATAAGATTCCACGGGAATAACATCATTTCAGTAACGACGCAAGGAAATACCCTAGAATCAACTCAAACAGGTTGGGTCCTCTCTTCACCTAATGGAGATGGAAATGTAATTATCAGCACACCACAAGGAGATTACACCCTAGAATATTCTGCCTATATGCAAATAGCAACATTACGTTCAGTTTCTTGCGAGTTAAACACTAATATTAGCTCAGAACCCCTAGCAATTTGTTCAATAGCAAATGGCACAGAGGATTACCATTGGACTTTAATTCTAAGAAGTGACTCTAATGGATTAATCCATCAATTAAATGGCACAACTTTAGCACGAACCCCTGGTTATGCTAATATTAGTACAAATGGATGGTCCCCTAATATTGGGATTCATGAAATAACAATACTAGTATATTCTTCCGAAGGTAAACTTCAGTTTAGTGAATCAAACCAATACATTCAACGCGCAACAGGTTGGAACATAGGATTAGGCATTGAAGAGACTTCATCAGGTGAATTAAATATTCTAATCAGCCGTGAAAATCACCAAATTATGGGTGATCCAAGTTGTAGGGTTGAATTAAAACAAGACTCATGGGCAAAAATTATCGAAGTTGATATTTCTGCAGATTTAGCCCCTAAACTTTCTTCACAGAGGCCCCCCACTGAATCTACAACACCTGTTAATGCCACATTCTCATGCCAGGCTCCATGGGATATTGATGATGACCAAAGTGACAATAGTGCAGAATTAGTTCTCTCAAACAAACCTAATATCTTACAAGTAAGCAGTGACCTCCCCTATTCTATTGGTGCCGCTGTACTGGTAATTGGGATTCTTTGGTTGTTGGGTCTTATCAAGCCAAATTTTGAATCCACACGACCACAGCTACAGAAGGTTAAGAAAATTAAACAAAAGAAAACTCCCAAGCAAAAAACTAGCAAAGTTGAACCAAAGCCAGTAGAAGAAGAAAGCACAATACAAATAGAAGACGATGGGAATGATGAAGAAATCATTCAAGATTCAGAAGAATTGTTAGAAATGCAAGAAAGTCTAATCGAAGTGGAAGAAAGTGAACCTGAACCACCCGAAGAGGAATTAGACGAGTTTGAATTACGACTAAAGAAACTTAGAGAAAGTAGAAAATGAGGAGAAGTCATTATGCTCAACTCAGCTAATACAACACCCTTCCATACATTTGCCCTAGTTAGAGGAGATATTTCAGATCAAATTGTAAACTTGTTAGAAGAGGCGCATGAAGGAGATGATTCAGACTTGTTAGCCTTTATCAATTCTAATCCATCATTAAAGCAATGTTTGGATGAACAAGAATGTGACTTAAGTAATGGAAGAATTAATTGTAATAAAAGTGATTCAACTTTATTGATGGTTATCCTCACCCCCCTTGATGCCAATGGTGAACGCATGAGAATTTTAAATGACCACAACGTTAGAGAAAGACTAGGGAGATATCCATGGGGTGATGGAAATCCATTATCTTACCTCCGAACTTGGTCAGGAAATCCAATAGATTATGAAGAGAACATAATGATTCTAATTGACAAATTGGATGAAGGATTGAGTGAAAAAATCAGGGACCATGATCGTTTTGAGAATGGATCATTTGGTACATTACATGGAATATTAAATACTGAAGAAACTAAAACATTAGAAAAATTACTTAGTTCAGGTTCTTTCAAGGTCAGAGCTGATGAACCACTTGATGGCGGAGTTGCAGATATTATGAGAAATCTCCAAATTGTTGTGAGGAACGCAGTAAGAAATAGAGTAGGTTTACTCCATTATTCACATTGATTAACAAAATGGCAACCTTCAAGGACGGCTCGCGCAGGCCACATGCGCATGGGAGAGTTACTCTACTCTGGAAAAGTAAAACAAGTATGGTCCACAGATGACCCAAACGTCCTGGAGTTTCGCTATACGGACCAAATTTCGGTATTTGACCAAATCATACCTTCACTAATTCCGCGTAAAGGGGAAAGCCTGAACAGGACAACATTCCACTGGTTCAAGTTGGTTGAAGAAGCTGGAATATGTGACACCCACATGATAGAAATGAATGCACCTGACAGATGCTTAGCAACCAAATTTGAAGTCATCAAAGAACCTGGAGCAATTCCACGTGACATGGAGAATGTGTTTGTACCACTAGAGGTGATTTGTAGACATCACCTAGCTGGGTCTGGTTGGAGAAGATACGCAAAAGGAGACGTTGGCGCTGAGGAGTTTGGTTTTGAACCAGGCACCGAGCTTGAAGAAGGTTGCAAATTACCAAAACCATACCTAGAAGTTTCTACAAAATTTGAGGCTTTTGATAGACTATTAGATCGTGAAGAAGCGCTTCAAATATCCAACCTAACTGAAGAAGAATTCGACTCAATTCTAGATTGTGTGATAAAAATTGATGCTATTATTGAGCAAGAAGCCGGAGCAAGAGGACTTATTCATGTAGATGGCAAGAAGGAATTTGCTTTGGGTGTAGGCCGTAAACCAGTACTGGTCGACTCTTTTGGTACTCTTGATGAAGACCGGTGGTGGGATTCTGAAACTTATGCAAAAGGAGAAATTGTCTCACTTTCAAAAGAATTTGTTCGTGAACACTATATTTCAACTGGACACCATGACGAACTATATGCCGCTAGAAATAATGACGAAGAAGAACCACCTATCCCAGCACTGCCTCAAGAAATAATTGATCAGACTGCTGAACTTTATTCATCAATGTATGAAAGATTGACTGGCAAAACTTTCTGAATGATAGGCTAGCTTCTACTTCGGCCCAATTAGTTACCAAAATTTAGCACTGACCAACTTAATCTACTGAGGGCTAGTAGTAGTTTCATGCGCATTAGCCATACCACTCCTGGCGGCAGCGAAGAATACGTCCATGAAATACCTCAATTTGGGCTCGGAGTATTTCTTATGACTGACCCCGGAGAATGTAGGAAGGCGGTATTAGCAGCACTTGATGCAGGATACAATCACATTGATACTGCTAGAGTTTATACCAATGAAGACGAAGTCGGAGAAGCTATAAAGGAATCTGGAGTTTCTAGAGATTCTGTATTTGTCACTACAAAATTACGAAGAACACATGCTACTGGTTATGATGAAGTTCTAGAACACTGTCAGAAATCTTTAGAATTATTAGATACCGATTACATTGATTTGTATCTTGTTCATGCACCACCAGAAGATCCAGAACACCGCGCACCTGTCTGGAAAGGCATGGAATATTGTCTAGAACAGGGATGGGTCAAAGCAATTGGAGTTTCCAACTATGGGCCAGCACATTTGGAATCTATGAGAGAATATGCATCATATCTCCCCTCTGTAAATCAAGTTGAATTCAATCCATGGCTACAGAGACCACATCTAGTTCAAGCAACAAAAGACGTTGGTGCTGAAGTAATGGCTTATTCACCACTAGCTAGAGGTCACAAAGTCGGTGATCCAAAACTAGTTGAAATTGCTGAAAGATTAGGATGTACGCCTGCGCAAGTTGCAATCAAATTCTGCTATGATGAAGGGTGCATTACAATTCCAAAATCTAGTAACCCATCTAGAATAGTTGAAAATATTAAATCTCTAGATATAGATATTTCAAGTGAAATGGATTCAATAAAAGGACTTGAGTGTAACTATGTTTCCGGCTGGGATCCCACAACTGAGCCTTGATTTGACGCGTTATCCTACGCTACTCTCTCACTCATAGTGAAGAAGGTTCCAACTGATTTTTCAATCCCTTACAATTCGTTTGGCACTGGTGTTTGATCCATATGCAGGAAAGCAAAGACAGCCCACCATGTGACAATATCCCATGAATGCGCAAGATTAGCGACCCCTGTGGCGTTTTCCGTCACCATATATTCCTCCAAGGTCTCCAATTTGTCACATGTCTTGTGATAGCATGGAAATCCATCAACTACGCCATTCCAACCAAGGGTAGCCACTCCTATATCTTGGAAGGAATCGTGATCACTTCTAGCGGTGGGTGATTCATAAATTGCCACTGTATCTTCATACTCGTTTTGCCACAATGGATCCTCACCACCAGATGCCCACTCTGCAGTCCCTCGCTCCATCTGGTAAGCAAGGTCAAGAGCATCGGCACCTATCCATTCTGCCAGATGGAACATTCCTGGCTGATCTACAACATCATCAGTGCCATCTGGACCTAAATAGACCGATAAAGCGTAATCCCCCGGATAATTTACTCCCGCCATATCTAGATTGAGGTAATTGCTCACAGTAACACCTGAAGGAATGTCTCCAGCAAATGCACGTGAGCCCCACAACCCCTCTTCTTCACTAGACCACAAGCAGAAAACCATGGTTCTTCGGGCATCGAAATCAGCCAATGCCCCAGCAGTAGTTAGTACCATAGCTGAACCCGCTGAGTTATCATACGCCCCAGTTCTAGTACCATATCCTGTTTGTTCTAACCCGGGAAGCAATGATGTTGGAGTTGCATAAGGGGCGATGTCAAAATGTCCACCAAAAACCAGCCATTCGTTAGGGAAAGCCGTTCCATCTTTGTAACCACAAACATTGGCCGCCCAAAAAGTACCAGTCCAGTAACGATGAACTTCAGCGCGTAATCCAAATCCAGTCATTACACCTTCAAAATAATCTATTGCCTCCTCATAAGATGGGTTTTGATTACCAACCCAGCGATCCAAATATCCAACCGCGCCATCCGTGCCACAGGTAACCACATCGGAACAAGGTGTTTCATCGGTCATGAACTCAACCCATTCGTATACAGAACGGCCATCCACCCAACCTCCTGAAGCATCTACCCCATCATCCATTGTCAAATCGGAACGTTGGGGGCGGACCGTATCAAACGATTTAATGTAAGCAGGACCCCCATCTGAATCATGTGCAGTTAACCAATTCCATGAACCATTATCACCATTTCCCGTGACCTTTACGGCACCTCCGTGTGATGGGTCTTCAATCCAATCCTGCCATGATTCGTTGGCAGCCCGAACCGGCCATTCAGTGCGGCCATAATCACCCACCATTAACATCGCACTAGGGTTTCGGGGAGGGAGTAGCCAATCGACCGTTTTACTGGTTCCAGATCTGAGGTCGAGAACGGTTCCGTTTTGAGCTCTAAAACTACCAGGATCAACTACGAAATATGGAATGTAAACGCTCAAGTCGTTTTTTGCTACTAATGTGACCTTGCTCCAATCCCCAGCAATATATGAGCCCTCAATGGTCAAATCACTTGCCCCTGATGGTGATGAATCTCTGTCTCCAAAGCATCCAGACAAAGGCGTCCCAAGAAG
>PBXQ01000072.1 GCA_002727675.1 Thermoplasmata archaeon
GCAACAGGTGTATTCTGTAGCGTCAAGTTAATTCTGTCTGACACACCAAACGCGCCATCACAATATAACTACAGCCAGTCGCCTACAGGTGTATATACTCAGAAGCATGCTGAACATCTAATATACATACAAGTCAACAACATAGAGGAAGAGCGTCCTGACTTCAGTTTCAATGAAACTCGTCCGTCTCCTCCACCATTTGACTTCCAAGGTATTGACGGTGTATTGAGAGAAACCTCAGTTCCTGTTGAGGTTTCACTTGAAATGGCGGGAGATGAGCCACCAAATGCTGATGGTACTTACAAGTACCCATACGATCTACTAGTGAAATTCTATGTTTCTGAAGTAGTAGGTGGTCAAGGTGCTTACCAGAGTAGTATTCGTCTAGGTAGCAATGGACCTGGAGATGGTGATCTACCATTACCTAATTGGGGTGAGGATACTGATGTCCTGAGTTACGTTGTTCTTAACAGAACTTCCGAGGATGTTCGTGTTGAAGTTGATGTAATGACTGTCAACCCATTCACAGGCCAGTATACTGATGGTACAAAGTATGAGAAGCCAGCTCTAGAAGAGAAGAACTGGGCAAACAATGCTATGTCTTCTTCTCAGACTGGTTCTGAATTACCACTGATTGTTGAAGTAAGGGCTGCATCAAGCGTTTCATCGTTTGCTCCAACCCTAATGGCAGTTGGTCTAGTTGGTGTGTTCGTTGGTGCGCTTCTAAGTCGCTCACGTGCAATTGAGGACGAAGAAGAATTTGTCGAGGAAAATCTAGTTGATGATGACCGTGCAGTTAGCCCAGTTATTGCAACTATTCTTCTGGTTGCAATTACTGTTGTTCTTGCTGGTGTGATTTATGTTTGGGCTGGTTCTCTTGCAGATACAAGCACCAAAGGTGTTCCAAGACTTACATTTACTGGTGAAGCAATTACTGTACAAGAAGTAAGTGGACTACCACAAGATGAGTGGCATTGGCGTATAACTACAACATTCGCTGCAACAGATCTAGCTACTCAAGCAGTAGAGGTTTCAGTTCTTTGGAATAATGCTAGTGGTCAACAAGTGTACACAACTGCTCTTGCACCTACGGGTGGAGATGTAGAGCGTGTTTACGGATTCGCACCTAGGAACAGTGAGAACATGGTTACCTTCTGGGACGATGTTTCTGATTGTGAAAGAGGTGGGGCTGCATGTATCACTGAATTTGGTGCAGGTGACAGAATATTTGTGAGGATGACTGACAATGATGGACTCATTGACAGTGCACAGATTGACATCAAGTACCAACTACCAGGTGGTGCAGCGTTCGTATTGAAGCAGTACACTGCATCAGCAACCAGCATCCGCTGAAGGTAAAACGACAACAACACCCTAGGGTGTTGAATGCAGGGACGCTTGGGGGCATCGCCCCCAAGCGCCCGAAACATTTGGTTGAGGCTTGCCTTTACCTTGTGAACAATTGCCCCGGGGTCCTGCTTTGGCCCCGGGGCTTTTCATTTTGTCATATCGTTGATAAGTCAAGACTTATTCCACACTAATGGGTGAAAAAATGACTTTACGAGCTGTAGTTTTTGATTGTGATGGTGTTCTAATTGACACAATTTCATCATGGCGAATAATCCACGAATATTTTGGGACAAATAGTGGCGAAATGCTTGATAAATTTTTGAAGGGTGGAATTACTGATGAAGAATTCATGGCTGATGATATCCGACATTGGAAATCAGTTAAACCTGAAATTCATAGAGATGAATTAATGAGGTGTTATCAAGGTGTTAAACTAAATCCTGGTGCTAGGGATTTAGTTGAGGCATTGCATGCTAAGGGCATACATGTTTCAATTGTTAGTGCGGGGGTAGATTTGTTAATTGGTTCAATAGCTCAGATGCTAAAAGTTGATGATTGGGTATCCAATGGTTTTCAATACTGTGATGATGGATTTTTACAAGATGATGGTGTTGTAAGGGTTCCTGCTCATTACAAGGGTGAAATGGTCAAAAAATTATGTAAGATTAATGATTTTCAACCTCATGAAATTTGTTCTGTAGGAGATAATCATACTGATTTATCCATGAAAATTTCAGGTAGTAATTTTATTGGATTTAATCCAAGTAAAGAAATGGCATTTTCAGGATTCAGAAAAGCAGGTGTCCCTATAGTTGAAGGAAATGATTGTCGTGACCTTTGGCCTCACTTATTTGATGGGGATGAATTCCCAAATAGATCATAGTTACGCGAAAGGTATGCTTGCTGTTTTATGAGTGTACAGATTCACCACGGTTAAGATACAGGGTTTTGGTTGGAATCCAAGCATTCTCATGTATCCTGTTTGGTCCTGCCAAGTACTACTTTGAATCAGTGTACTTCCTTTGTAATCTCCACAGAAATGACCATGCACGTGTCCTGTGACAAAGATGTCTGGAATTTCCTCAATCACCATGTGATCTTCCGGTTCTGGCGATAGTGGGGTTTTACCGCCCCAAGAAGGGGCTAAATGGCGTCTCTCCAACATTTCTTCCATAGCAACCTCTGGTGTGCTGAATGTCACGTGTTTTATTGATGATACAAAGTCCATGATGCTCACTCCGTGATAGGAAAGGGTACGCACCCCGTGAAGGCTGAAATCACAAGGATTTCCAACGAATGTGGCGCGGTTGAAATATTGTTGAATCATTGGGTCAAGAGATGGTTGTGGTTCAGCAGGGCGCACCGCATCATGGTTTCCTGGCAGGATGATGGTCTCCACCCAATCGGGTAATAACTCGGTTAGACGAGCCACTTCTTCGTACTGTTGGTAGATGTCAACAATCTCTAATTCTTTGTCTTGATTGGGATATATTCCTACTCCATCAACTGCATCACCAGAGAGAACCAGATATTTGATGGTCTTGGCTAAGGGGTCCTCATGGAACCATTTAACCATCTTCATCCATTGTGCTTCTAGGAATGTTTTTGATCCTACATGTATGTCTGAAATAAAAGCTGCAGAAACGGCCTTGTCAGGGCCAGAGGTACGCTTTTCGTGTTTTTCGATTGGTGGTAAGTGTATATCATCAATAATGAATTTATCACTTCTACCCCCTGGGTTGAAATGTCCTGTAATTCCTATCACATCATCATTCATCAGCCCTGCAATGGCAATATTGTTTCTTCTTTTTGCTTCTGGAGATGATTCCGTGGCACGTGCAGGGTACAGTACACATGCAATATCTCCAGATTTATCTTCAATGTTAAAATATAGATTATCTCCGTTGTATCTCACATCAGTTACTAAGCCAACAATTGATGCTGTATTTTCATAACTAGAATATCTAGTTCGATTTCTAATAACTTGGGTAATGTCAGTAGGTATATTTCTTAACCTTCCTGATTGTACAATTATTCGTTTTAGTTTTTCCAACCTGCTATTGAAACAGGAAAGGATATCACTCATTTTCCCTTCCGTGATACTGTTACCTGTAATATCAAAATGAATTTCTATTTCAGTATCTATTTCATTAGCAGGCATTGTAAAATCACTTAGAGAAAAGTGTGGTAAATTGTGTGGCCTCGATGCTGGTATGGTTTCAGGGTCATTAATTGGCGCAATCACACGTCCTTTGACGGGGATATTAGTTGATTCAGCGGTCCCATCTAGGATAGGCACTAAATCAGCAATTGGATTAGTTTCTGTATTTTTTTTATTATCGCCAATAGGTTCTTGAATTGAAATATTTTTTTCTAGAATTTCTTCTAAAATTTCCTCAGTCATTACTCCTTTAATACCAAGTTTTTGGGCAGAATCAATGATGTCATTTGGGTTTTCAATATCCATCAATTTTGCTTGTACTCCGGCAACAGCAAAAAGTCCTGCATTGGCTAACCGAATGGAGATTTCTCGCCATCGCCCGTCCGCCATAATCACAGGTGGTGGATAACGTTCTAAGCAATTGCGCTTGAAAAAACAAAACATAATTGAAGAAGATGTTTTTCTATTCTTCTTCCCAATCTATATCTGAGTCAAGAATTTGGAGTTCTTGATTGGAATTCTCTTCAATTTCAGCATCTTCTCCATCAGACCACGCAACTCCGCCTTGCCAATCTTCTTCACTTGATTTTTGGGTTTGGAATTGTTCCAATGATTTTTTAATGTCTTCACGTGAAAAATCTTGATTTTGAGTATTTTCTTCTCCCTCTTCATTTTCTTCCTCTACAACTTCTAGTAATTCTTCCCAAACTTCAAGTGCAGATCTAAGTGCAAAAGTAGTAAATGCTTCTTTGTTACTATGTCTGTCACCATGTCCAAATTCTGCGCTTTTGGTCAAGATTTCTCCATTAATATATACGCCGACCCAAACAAGCCCTACTTCTTTAGTTTCAGTACTTCCTGTGGGGCCAGCAATACCTGTGACGCCGATTGCAATTTGAGCATCTGAATTAATTGCAGCACCCTTTGCCATTGCAGCAGCAACTTCAGAACTAACAGCACCTGCAGTCCCTTCTTCGATACAGAATAATTCTTCTTCCACTCCAAGTTGGTTAGTCTTTGCCTCATTGGAATATGTAATCCAGCCTTGGTTAAACCATTTACTTGCTCCTTGGATATCTGTCAGGGCAGAAGCAATCATTCCACCCGTACAAGATTCAGCAGTCGCAATGGTCATTCCTGCGTGTTTTAGACGTCTTGCGAGGATGCTTGCGAGTACAGAGGGGTCCTGAACCATATTGTTGCCCGCGAAGCGACCCCTTTTTGACATATTGCACAAAATTCATGATTCAAAAATCCAAAAATTATGCTTTTTAGTGGGCCCGGGCGGATTTGAACCGCCGATATTCGCCTTGTAAGGGCGACGTCATAACCGCTAGACCACGAGCCCGACCTTTAGGCCGAGGAACCTCTCCAATATGAACCACGCGACCCCTCAGCCTTTTGTGTGTGGAGTCTGTCGGTACATCGTGGGCGACATTTCTGGATTGATAGAGCGGTTGGAAGCTGCTAATATTCCATTAAATCAATCTATTCGTGATGCGATGTCAACGATTAAAGTAGAGTGGTTTACAGATTATGATTCAGAGTTATTTTATCATGACAGGCCAATTGTATTTACTGAAACAGATGGAGGTGGGGTTAAGACTATTTCAGCCCCCCACATGATTTGTACATTACTACACCACCTTGAGTTAGAGGAGGGTGATGAGGTGTTGTTAATTGGTGCTAAGGGTGGTTATATTTCAGCATTAATAGGCCATATTGTTGGGCCTTCAGGGAGTGTTACTGTTGTTGATCCTAATCGTCAAGTAATCAATCATGTCAAGGAGTGTTTGAATAATTTTGAATCAGAACTTACTTTTCATGTGAGAAAAATGAGGCAACTAGACCACGCTCCACCAAACCTTCCTAGCCCCCTTAATCGAGTCCTTGTTTCTGGTTCTTTACCACATCTCCCCAAATGGTTGGAAAGTAGAGTTGCTGAGGGTGGCTTTGTGATTGCCCCTATAGGGGGAAGAGTCGCTCAACGTTTGCTTAAACGTGAGCTTCAAGGCGAATGGTTTGACACTGATTTAGGTAGCGTACTTTTTGGTCCTGTAGATATTTCAGAAACAGAGGTTGAAGAAACAGATTCTCTTCAACTTGCATTGTTATTCGATGATGCTGCTGAGTTAGGAAGTGAATTAGGTGTATTAGATGATGAACAAGTTACTAATTTGAGAGATTTAGCACAGAGGTTAAGGCAATTGCCGTCAGATTTACCACCAGTTGTCTTGTCTGCTGTTGATGATATTTGGGATGATGAAGATCCATTATTATTTGCAGATATAAGTGATGAAGGTATCGAAAATAATCCTTTGTTTGATATTCTTACAGAAGCAACTGAATGGTTAAACCCACTATGGCCGATGTTATTTGCACTTCTGGAAACAGAAATGCAGCATCCAGGTGCTCCAGATTCAACAGATCTAGACTTTGGCTTTGGTAGTCATAATGATTTGGTCCCCTAATGATTTTGTAGTTTCAAATATCAATCATCATATTAATCCTGTTTAGATGAATAAGTCCAAACTTTTGTGGTAATTAAAGCCATAATCAAAATCTTTACGAAGTCCCATATTAGAAATGGCTTAACACCCCATTCAAAGGCTTGAGCGAAATCAACGCTGTATGATTCTGCAAGCCACAATGTCCCAAGTAGATAAACTGGAACCATAGCAGATATCCAACAAATCATCTGTGCTTTAAAGTCAACAACACCCTCTTTTCTAGAACGATCCAATCCTTCTGCAACTAGTGCAGAAGCTATTGGGAATGCAATCAGATACCCTCCTGAAGCAATTAGCGAACCATTTGAGAATAAGTGGTCACCACCTGCTGCAAACACTGGTGCACCTAATGCTCCAACCAACAAATATAGGCAACCCGAAGCAAATGCGTCATTTCTACGAAGATAAACGCCTGTGGCTAATACCGCAAATGTTTGGAATGTGTAGGGGACAGGGGTCCATGGTACAGAAAATGCAATTTGTGCACATAGAGCAGTGAGCCCTGAAAAAAATATTACTGTAATGATTCTCTCTAAAATCGTCAAACTATTGGAACTCAAATCTAGGTGCCATTGTTGGGGTTTTCCCCATGCTACTCCACTGAACATATTATTGGCTTAAATTGAAGGTTTTTAGTGATTTCAATTAATTAATTGATTTTTGAATCAAAGAAATCTCTTGTAACCTTATTTCTTGGCAAGTTCTTCAAGTGAGATGTTAATTGGAGGCGCTTTCCATTCGGTAGTATGTCTACTGGTTTTCGGTGGAAATAGATTATCCGATAAAGCCATATCTAATATTTCCTGCTTAGTTAATGAATCTAATCCACTATTAGGCCAAGGCTCAACAATTATCTTTTCATCATCCAAATAATCATACAATATAACAGGTAGAAGGGATAAATTTAGAATTTTCCCTACATGGTGGCGGTGATGTCCATCAAGAATTGTTCCAGTAACTCTGTCAACTAGTAGTGGCTTAGTGTAGCAACCCCATTTTTTCGTCATTCTAGCCAATTCTAAGGCTTTTTCGAGCCTAATTTCTTCGTGCGCCTTTAACCAATCAATGGGCACAAGTTCAACTTCCATGCTTATCCCTAGCCGTTGCCCTTGAAAGCCATTACCACTCCGCAGCACATGTGGGGAAGTTCACGAGTCTATCTGAGTTGCCAAAAAGCACTCCTGCCGATATAGAGGGTGTAGACTTTCCATCTTCGTTGAATAATTGGGTAGATGGTCTACCCGATGATTTATTGGAACTCGTTTCCAAGATTGGTAAAGAAGGAGGTGGGGTATGGATTGTAGGGGGTAGTATTAGGCAGGGTCTTAGCGGTTCAATTCCTAATGAATATGATTTGACTACTAATTTTCGTCCCGATAAAATCATGCGTTTGTTTCCAAATTCAATACCTACAGGAGTAGATTACGGTACTGTTTCAGTTAGGCTTAATCATGGTTCCAAATTATTTGAAGTTACTACACTTAGGTGCGATCAAGAGTACCTTGATGGTCGTAGGCCAGAGTCAGTCATATTTGGTAATTCATTATTGGCAGATTTAGAGAGGCGAGATTTAACAATTAACTCAATTGCAGTGGACTTATCACGTCAGAAATTGTATGACCCTTTTGGTGGCTGTGAAGATTTACAGAATGGAATTATTAGGTCAGTTGGGGATGCAAAAACAAGATTGTCAGAGGATGGTTTGAGGGTAATGCGCGCTTACAGATTTATGGACCAAGGGTCTGCTGGATTTTGGAAACCTGATAAAGAATTGTCTCAAGCCTTGCCTTCTTGCCAATTAATGTTAAAAAACGTCAGTAAAGAGAGAATTTGGAGTGAATTCAGAAAAATTTTGTCAGGTCATCATGCATCTAAGGTTTTAGAATGTATGTCAGTTGATGGGACCTTGAATACCATATTTTATGGTTCCAAATATGTTATTGAGGGTCAAAATAATTTAACCGGCCTAAATGCAGGTGATATGGTTGAAGCACGTCTTGCATTGTTACTACGCAAAGTTGACTCTGAAAAATTACTTAGGTCTATGACAGCACCTAAGGTAGTAATCAATGGAGTAAGTGAACTCATCAATAGATTCACACATATACCTAGTTGTGATGAAGAAAAACAACTTAGATTGTATCGTGCAGTTCTTGGCAACCGTTTGAATTTACAACTTGCTTGTGAATCAGCAATTGATACTATTGGAATTGAAGATGTTAAGCAAGCTCTAGTTTCATTGCCTGAAAATCAAGTTGGAAATAAAGCACTTGCAGATGGAAATTGGCTATTGGAAAAAACTGGACTTGAAAAAGGAATTAAACTTGGTAGATTAAAGGGTTGGCTACATCGTATTCAAATCGAACGCGATTTAGCTAGTTTAGAACAAATAGAAGAGTGCTTACAAACATTATCTTGGGAAGATGGAGATCCATTAGGATGGCCTAGGTTAGCATGGCCTTAGTTAGGGTTTTAAATTTCTAGCAATCACTAGTCTTTGGACTTCTTCTGTGCCTTCATAAATTTGAGTTATTTTTGCATCTCTGAAAAATCTTTCAACAGGGAATTCTGTAACATATCCATAACCTCCATGGATTTGTACTGCTTTCTCAGCAACCCACATTGCAGTGTCTCCAGCGAATAATTTTGCCATACTGGCTTCATTTGTGTGCCTAGGTGCTCCTTCTTCGTAATGCAATTGTTTTGCATGTGCGGCACGATATACTAGTAACCTAGAAGCATCAACGCGAGTAGCCATATCTGCTAGATAAGAAGTAATCATTTGGTGGGCTGCTAAAGGCTTTCCAAAAGTTTCCCTTTCATGAGAGTATTTTAGTGCGGCTTCGTAAGCACCTTGAGCAATCCCTAATGCTTGTGCAGCAATCCCAATTCTGCTATTGTCTAATGCATTCATAGCAATGGAGAATCCTTTGCCCACTTCACCTAGTACGTTTTCAACGGGGACAACACAATTTTCTAGAATTAGAGTGCATGTGTCACTACTACGGATTCCTAATTTATCTTCTTTCTTTCCTACAGTAAAACCTTCAAATGTTTTCTCAACAATGAATGCTGTTGTCCCTCCATGCCTTTTGACACCGTATTGAGGGTGACCCACTACTTTTGCAAATAATACATAGATGTCAGCAGAAGCACCATTTGTTACCCACATTTTCATTCCATTTAGTACGTAGTGGGTTCCATCTTCAGATAGTTCTGCTTTACAAGATAAGGCGGCTGCATCAGTCCCCGCGCCAGCTTCTGATAATGAATATGCGCCGACTTTATCGGCGGATAATTGAGTTAGATAATTTTGTTTTTGCTCTTCAGTCCCATGTAGGCTGATTGTTTTACTACATAGACCAACATGAACTCCATAAAAAACAGAGAAGGAAGGATCAACTCTAGCTAATTCTTCTATAATGATTGCTTCACTAATGTCATCAACAGGCATCCCACCGTATTCTTCAGAAATTGTAATTCCTTGTAACCCAGTTTCACAAAATTGTATCCATTCCTCTGTTGGCGGAATTTGATTTTTATCTCGGTGCTCGATTGTAGAGGGTAAAATAGACTCGGCAAAGTCTCGAACCATCTCTCGTATCATGGTTTGCTCATCAGTTTCTTGGAAGTCCATGCTTTCACTTATGCCATGCCAAGCACCACTTGTTCATAACGGGTCGCTCATTATTGTGTAAAATCATAGATAATGCATGTAAAAAATGATTAAATATTATTCATATTTCGGCGCGTTTTGTGGGGAGTTATTTTGACTGAAGAACAAGAAGAAGAAGATTATATTGAGTTTAAAATATTAGATGACAGATTCTATTCTAAGGATCATCTTTGGTTCATTAAATTAGAATCAGATGAAGAAACCGGTGATTTGTACAAGATTGGCGTCTCTGATTTTTTGCAAGCAGAACTAGGTGACATGATTCGTGTAGTTCTTGCACAACCAGCAAGCGTAGATGAATATGATGAGTTTTCAGATTCTAAGGAATTAGATGATCAAGTTGGGACAGGTGCTAGAGATGCAGGTGTGAGCGGACATGAAGTACTATTAGATGAAACATTGGTGACACTAAGGACATCAAATGGTAGGCACATAATTGATGCTCCTGTTGCTTGTAATATTGTTGAATTAAATGGTGAAGTTGAAGATAGCCCTGAATTAGTTAATGAGGATCCTTACGGGGATGGGTGGCTGATGAATATAAGGCCTAATGAGTTAGATGAAGATGAATTACTAAGTCATGAAGAGTATCTTACTCACTTGTATGAAGTCTGAGTTCTAAGCAACCCATCGATAGGTCCTTGCTCCTTCATAATTGCCATCAGAGGCGATTTCAACTAGCGCAAACTCACCTTTAGGTTCTACGACACTGTCTTCTCTGATTCCTTTGTGTAGATCTTCATATGTGGCCCGGTCAATTGCAATTCTACCAGCCATTCTTTCAAACATATTCCAACGAGATACGACTTCTCTCCATTTTGGAGAAACAAGACCCTCGAAAACCTTAGCTTTAGCCCCTGATCCATATCCACAAAGTCCAAAGTATTTGTTTTCTATATTCTCATTATCCTCATAATCTGACTCAAAAGTAGACATTATGGCAAGAAAAATTGATCCTGTATATTGATTTCCAATCAGGCTTGAAGCGCGCTGCCCTTTCTCAATTCTAAGTGCATGGAATTCTTTGTATTGATCAGTTTTGGAGATTGCTCTGCGGTATGCGTCCTGTGCTTTTTCCCACTCTGCCTCACCTTCAGGAGAATCATCAAAATCTTCACGAATGGGTTCATCGCCTATTGCTGAAACAATTTCCTGCCAAACTGGCTCATTTCTTCTATCATGTCTGAACACATCGGGGAACATTCTCTTTGCTTGAAAAGCGTATGGTAAATGCATTATAATTCGTATCCATTGTTTTGTGAGAATTTCATCATTTTTGATATCATATCTCCCACTCTTTCTAGCTCTGCGCTGAAAATCTAGGAAGGCTGTTTTGACAGCTTCTTGATAACAACGATTAGAAAATTGCCCATCAAAAACGGGTTCATCCCTGTGGACTTGAACCATTTCTTCACCATGGGCAAAAATACCCAATCTGCGTACTGTAGATTCGGGCAAATGTTTGACCATTCTTTCTGCTAACCCATCCTTCAAATTTTGCCCGGTTTCTCTGGCTAATTGTAGAACATGAGTAATGACTGATGATAACGAAACTTCTCTTCTTGGTTTGAAGAAATCATGAACAGGTGTAGTAGAAATACCCCAAGTGTCGGGAATTGAAATTAACCTGGGTTCGTGTCTAACTAGAATTGCTCCGCCACCTGCTCCTTGAGTATATTCGCCGCTTGATTCTAGATCATATTTTGCGTTATCGGAGAAAACAACCACCCCAACACGTCCATCCTTTTTTCCACCTCTAGCTACCCAGTCTAGTGTGTTATGGAGGGCGTCAACAGCGCCTATGCAAGCAAATGTCATGTCAACAACATCACAGTTTCTAAAGCAATCTTCCCCATACTGATTAGAATATCTTTGTGTAAGCATATCTAGAATATATGTGGCTGTTGGCTTAGCTCCATCTAGGGCTGATTCAGTACCCAAATACATTCTACCTATTTCACGGGGATCAAGTCCGTTTCGGTCGATTAATCGGGTTACTGCATTAGCACCCATAGTAGCCGTATCTTCATGAATGTCAGGTACAGACATTGCAGAAAGACCCAGCCCTCGGTTTAATTTACCATAATCCGCTCCACGCATTTCGGCAAAATCCTTCATATCAAAGTAAATTTTGGGGAAATGGATGGCGATATCATCTATTCCTACGTTACCCATGCTAATGCCCAAGATGAATGGGCGTGCCTTTCACTTTAGAACTATGCCCTATTATAAACGAATAAATGAGCAATTACTATTGGAAATTAATTTTCTAGGAAAAAATCAAATTATCCATTTGTAATAGCAGTAACTTGCTCTAATAGTTCGGGGTGCTTTTCAAAATGTTTTGTAAGAGGAGCGAGAATTTCAGACAAGGCATCAGCCACTCCATATTTTACATCTATTGGGTGAATTTCTCCTGTTGCTACAGCTTCTTTTAGTTCACTAATTTCGCTCCATTCAGATGGTTCCCCAAACTCAGGTTTTGGCGTAATAGATAAACTATCCAATTCTGGTAATATTATATGTTCAATTAATTCATAAACAGGAGAATCGTTACTTTCAGGATCTAAGAACGCCTTTCGCATCTTTTTACGAATTTTAGCATTGTCATCATGTAATAATAATGCACCACCTGGGTCTGATTTACTCATTTTGTGATCAAATGATTCCATTCGTGAACCTGAAGATTTCAATCCTGAAATAATTGGGGTATGAACACATGTAGCTTTGGTCCATCTGTAGTGATCCCCAACTTGCCTCATATACATATGTGCTTTTCTTTGATCCATCCCGCCCAATGCGATATCTATTTTTAATTCGAATATATCAGCAGCCTGCATCGCAGGATAGAAGAATTTTGACAAATCCCCATCGGCAGAATCTTCTGCACGCCCCATTATGCTGAAAGTGCGCCGAACTCTATTCAAACTCATATTTTTTGAACAACGTAGGACAGTTGCCCAGTAGTCGCCAGAATCCATTAAATCACTTGCATAAAGAAATCGAAGTTGTCCTGCTCCCTCTCCTTCCTCTGGATAATCTAGAAGGGACCGAAATACTTCTTCCATATATGTACCAGTGAGTTTGATTTTTTCCATTTCTCCGTTAAATTTGTCATTAACCCAAGCGTGCCAATCTGCTAGAAAAATTAGGACATTAATATCTGCCTCAAGCATTTTTTTCAGGGTTTGAGAAATTATTTTCCATCCAATATGTGCTTTACCTGAGGGCTCAAAACCAACGTATGCACGAATAATTCCATCTCCAGCGTGAGATGTAGAGTTTTCTAGGCAGTTAACAAGATGTTCAATTCCAATTACTTCGTCTGCACCAGAAAAAATCGATATGACCTGTTCCCTCTGAACGGATGAGAGAGACCCCAGGTCTTCTGAATTCATTTTATCACCCTAATAGTTTACCCAGTTTTTCACCGCGGCTTGCAGCACGTGTGAAATCACCACTTTCTAAGGCCTCTTCAATTTCGGAAATTATTTCCTCTGCTTTTTCTACTACTTCCGTATCAAAATCTGCCATTTTCATTAAGTGACGTCCTTGAGAAATCGCTGATTTTGCTTTAGATGCCTTTTTCGCACCTTCTTTGGCTTTATCGCCGCGTTGTTTAGCAGAATAACCAGTAGCAACGTCAAGAAAACCAGACCATCTTTGGCGAGATTCCATGGCTTTTTCTCTACCGCCTTCACCTGAAAGGAAATTAGATAATTCCTCGCCTTTCATTTGTTCTACATCAACAACTAGTTTGCCCTTTTCATTATATTGGCCAGATACGCTGATTAAAATGCCAAAAGATCCAACAAATGAATCATCTCCCTCATCTTTTACATTATCAAAATAGTTCCCTGCTAACGCTGTTAGCCCACCATCTTCCATTATTTGCTTTACCAATCCTCGCTTTACCTCAAAGGTCTCCATGAAGTCCTCGGAGAGGCTTCATCATTCAAACTTATTGTGACAACTAACCAATTTTTATCCGTAAGGATAAATCATTGAAGCCGGTGGCAGTCATTATGCGACGCTTAAGTTTGATACTAATCGTCTCCTTGTTACTAATACCAATTACTTTGGCACAGGAAGAAGAATCTGTTGTTTTAGTTTCTCAAATATCATTAATTGAGCAAACAGATTTGGGGCTGGAAGCTCTTTCTGTTTCACCTAATGGCGAAGATGTGTTAGTGGTTGGAACATTGGGTTTTGCTCACTATATTTCGGGAACAGATCCTATAGTAGATGTTGAGTTGAATACCAATGATGATGATACTTTGTTTGATGTTGATTGGCATCCTCAAGGATTGACAGCTCTAATCGTTGGTGATAATGGGACAATGGTTAGATACACTAGGGATGATCATTCCATATCTCATGTTCCCGGTTCGATTGCTCATTTGATGGGGCTTAAATTGAATGCTGTAAGTTGGGATTCATCAGGTAATTGGGCTTACATTGGTGGAGATAATGGACTAATAGTGAGGTTTAGGGAGGATGGTAATGGCAATACTGAATTTGTTCATTTGAATGGTAGTAGGGGTTCTAATATTGTTGATTTGAGTTGCCATCATCAAATGCATTCTATCTGTGTAATAGTAACAGAATCTGATGGCATAGCGGTAATTGATCAACAACATGAAATTCATTGGGTAGTTGGAAGTGAGGGTACAATGTGGCGGGCAGTGGAATGCCCACATGATGAAAGAGCCCGCTGTTTCGCAGTTGCACAACAACAATCATTAGGGGTAATTGAACTAAACATTGAACAGCCCTCTCTTTCATTTGTAGCATCTAAGTACATCAATATAGGGGCGGAATTTACTGGGATTCATGCACGTGATTCAGGACATGTTTTGTTACAAACAGCGCCATTTGGTTGGGTTGATTGGGATATCATGGGTGGTGACGACGATTTGGGTTTGGCATATCCTTGGTTAAATAATGTGGATATCAAAGACCCTTCAATTGGTGGTGATTCACTTGTGGGTGGGTGGTCTGTTAATTCTGACACAGGATATGGAATTACTTCCTTTGGGCGAGTAATTTACTATTACCCTCCAGCAAATTCCATTTCAGACAATTTAGTTTCTTCTTTAGCGCCATTGCTTGTGATTATAGCAGTCCCCGGTGTTGTAATTGGGCTAATTTACATGAGTTCATCAAAATTACAGAAGAAATATCTAGGTTGGTCAAAGGCTCGCAGAGCTGCTAAGAGAGCAAAAAAATAACCTCATTAATCCAAAATTTTCTTTCGGAGGGTTGATGAGCCAAACCTCGTGCCGATTATTCAAGGGTGAAGATATGGTCTACGAGGCTTTGGATTTCTATGATGTTGACTCACAACTTTCTGAAGAGGAAATTATGGTAAGGGATATGGTCCGAGATTGGGTAGATGCTGAGGTTTTACCTAAGATTGAACATGCATGCCGTGATGGAGTATTCCCTGATGAATGGCGTGTTGCTTTAGGTGAAATGGGGGTCTTAGGTGCGCCATTAGATGGATATGGTTGCCCGGGACTTTCCTATGTTGCATATGGAGTAATTTGTAGAGAATTAGAGAGGGGTGATTCAGGCTTGCGTTCTTTTGCAAGTGTCCAAGGTTCACTAGCAATGTATCCAATTTGGGATTTTGGTAGTGAAGAACAGAAGAACAAATATCTTCCAAAAATGGCTTCTGGTGATTTAATTGGATGTTTTGGGTTGACCGAACCAGATTATGGCTCAAACCCAGGTGGGATGATTACTAAAGCCGAGGACAAGGGTGATCACTATATTTTGAACGGCGCAAAAATGTGGATTACAAATGGTACAATTTCAGATTTGGCTATAGTCTGGGCAAAACTCGATGGAGTCATACGTGGTTTTATTGTCGAAACTGGTGATGAGGGTTATTCCGCACCTGAGATGAAGGGTAAACATTCATTGAAAGCATCAGTAACTAGTGAGTTAGTTTTCCAAGATTGTAAAATTCCAAAGGATAGAATCCTACCGGGTGTTAAGGGACTGAAGGGGCCCTTCTCTTGTCTAAATAATGCACGTTATGGTATTTCATGGGGTGCTTTGGGTGCGGCTCAGGCATGTTTTCATTCTGCTAAAGAATACACACTTAGTAGAATCCAATTTGATGTGCCTATAGCATCCTATCAATTGATTCAGAATAAATTGGCTTGGATGCTTAGGGAGATTACTAAGGGCCAATTATTGGCACTTGAATTGGGTAAGAAAAAGGATGATGGTTCTTGGATACCTGAACACATTTCTCTTGCGAAGATGAATAATGTTGATATTGCTCTTGAAATAGCTAGGATGGCGAGAGACATGCATGGGGCGAATGGTATTTTAGATGAGTATTGTATTATGCGCCACATGGCCAATCTTGAGTCTGTTAAGACCTACGAAGGGACGCATGATATTCACAATTTGATTCTTGGTCGTCATATTACAGGCATTCAAAGTTTTACTCGTTCTGAATGATTAATAATAATTTGAACATTTGTTGTTAGTTTTCTTTGTGCTAATGTTCATAGAGGTGTCTTTTGTCGCCTTGAATATGGTGGAAATTGCCGTATTGTTAAAGCAGGTACCTGATACCAATGCTAAGATTGCTATTTTAGGGGGCAGAGTCGATGAATCTGCCGTCACAAGTTGGGTTACTAGCCCTTATGATGAATATGCATTAGAAGCAGCGTTACAACATATTGAGGCAGCAGGTGGTTCAATAACTGCAATTACTCTGGGACCTGATAGAGCAGATAAAGTTCTGAAGGATGCTGCAGCACTTGGTGTGACCAAATTAGTCCGAATTTGGGGCGATGGCTGGGAGGATTTAGATTCTAATCAAGTTCAATTTGCTCTTGTAGATGCTGTGAGAGCATCTGGGGCTGAATTGGTGTATTGTGGTAAACAGTCTGCTGATCGTAATCAAGGTTCTACTGGCCCTGGTGTTGCAGAAATGCTGGGGGCGGCATGTGTGGTAGAAGTGAGCGAGTTTGATGCAAGTTCCTCATCTTACGTACGTCCTGCTTCAAGTGGTAGCGAAAAGGTAACAGTTTCTTCACCAGCAGTAATCACATTTTCAAAGACAGAATCAGATTTACGAAGACCTAATGTTAGAGGAATAATGATGTCAAAGAAAGCGCAGATTGACCTTGTTTCTAGCGACGTTGGTAGTTCACAAGTTAATTTCAATGGCGACTCTTCACCTGCGGAAAAACCACCTGGTAAAACTTTTCAAGGTTCAGATTGTATTCCAGAAGTGGTCGGCCTTCTAAGGGATGAGGCCAAGGTGTTGTAGGGGGGATGATAATGGAAATTACAATTATTGCAGAAACTCAAGAAAATAATCTTCATTCAGTTACTCGCCAATTAGTTGGGGCTGCTACTTCATTAGGCGCCTCCCCAACTATACTATGTGCTAATGGCATAGGTGCTGATGAAGCAGCAGGAATTTCAGGTGTAGGGAAAGTAGTTTCAGTCAACGGAGATTGCTTTACCACCTTTGATGGTGGTGCTTGGGCTACTGCTTTTGATGCAGCAGCAGGAGAGGGTGTGATTATGGGTGCGGCAACAGCTCAGGGAAGAGATGTTGTTTCACGTATTGCAGCTCGTAGGGGTATTCCGGTGGTGCAAGATGTCGTGGCTCTTTCAGAAGGAATCAAAATGACTCATCCAATTTATTCAGGAAAGGCAATGCAAGATGTTACTGTTGCTGGTGACTGTGCAATGACCCTCCGTGCAAATATTTTTTCTGCTGCAGACGATGGAGGAAGTGCTGAATCTTCAATAGTTCAACAGAGCGGGGATGTAAAAATTGCCGTTCAAGAAGCAATCGCTAAGGCTAGTGAGAGGCTTGATGTAACCGATGCAGACATAATCATTTCAGGCGGACGAGGAATGGGTGGGCCAGAGAATTTTGACAAATTATATTCTATAGCAGATGGACTTGGTGCAGCAGTTGGCGCTAGTCGTGCAGCAGTAGATGCATGGGATGAAATCCCACACAATATGCAGGTTGGCCAAACTGGTAAAACTGTGAATCCCTCACTATACATTGCTGTAGGTATTAGCGGTGCAATACAACATCTTGCTGGAATGCGTACTAGCAAATTCATTGTAGCAATTAATAAGGATCCAGAAGCACCAATATTCAAGATTGCCGATTATGGGATAGTTTCTACTTGGGAAGAAGCTCTGCCAGTTCTTGCATCAGAAATCGCCAATCTTCAGTAAGTAGTTTTTCTATATTTAGTGCGTAATGCAAAAGGGGTGTCTTCTCTTCAAGAGTAACATGGCGAGGGACATTCCATGGATGCGAGAGCGTTTTGAGGAACTAAAATCACAAAACCTTCAGTGGGAACCACCTACATTAGAATCTGCAAGCACTCCACGGTGTCAAGTTAATGGTACTCAAATGCTAATGCTTTCTGCAAACAATTATCTGAATCTCACAACTCATCCAAAAGTCATTGCTGCCTCAGTTGCAGCGACTGAAAAATATGGTGCAGGCAGTGGTTCTGTTCGCGCTATTAGTGGTACTATGGATATTCATTTGGAGGCGGAGCAAAAAGTTGCAGAGTTCAAAGGAGTTGAATCCTCGCTGATTTATTCTGCAGGTTATACAGCAAATGTAGGATTAATTCCAACGCTTGTAACTGGGAAGCAGGATGTGATAATATCCGATGAGTTAAATCATGGTTCAATTATTGATGGCGTTCGGTTAACCAAGGCCAGTAGGGCTGTGTACCCACATAATGATGTGGGTGCATTGGAAGAGGTTCTTAGACAACACAAAGGTAGTGAGAGGAAATTGATAATTACTGATGGCGTATTTTCTATGGATGGAGATATAGCTCCATTGGATCAAATTACTGATTTAGCTGAAGAACATAATGCCATGGTTTTCGTAGATGATTGTCATGGCGAAGGAGTACTTGGTGAAGGTGGTGCGGGTATTGTTGATCATTTCAAATTACAAGGTAGAGTAGATTTTGAGATTGGCTCTTTTTCTAAGGCACTAGGGGTTCAAGGAGGGATTGTTGCAGGCAGTGAACAGGTTCGTAATCATGCATTAAATCATTCTCGTTCTTGGTTACTTTCTGGTAGTCAGCCACCCGGCGTGGCAGCGGCTCAAAAAGCCGCAGTTGAAGTCCTAATGGAAGAGCCAGAGCATCATCAAAGATTGTGGGATAATACCGATAGATTTCGTAAAGAAATGGAGTCATTGGGCTTTGATTTAGGTTTTTCAACAACACCAATTATTCCTGTGATGTGCGGAGAGTCATCAGTTGCTAAACAATTAGCAATAGAAATGGGTAAACTTGGAGTTGTTGTTGGTGCAATTGTATTTCCAATGGTGTCACGTGATAAGGCCCGTGTTCGTAATCAATTATCTGCAGGATTAACGAATGAAAACTTAGATGAAATACTCATGGCTTATGAAAAAGCAGGACGTACAATAGGTTTAATTTGATTATTCAGCTAATGCCTCTACTGCTGCTTCTAATTCTAATTCCTTTTCACGCTCACCCACTTCTTCAACATGTGGCTCAAATGGGTTTTTTCCATCCTCGAGTAGAATTAACATTCTGTATCTAGGTGCCCAAGAAAGGTGAACATAAATAGGGCCTGGAATTAGAAGAATAATCCAAGCAATAATTTCAGGAAATTCAGGTATTAAATTCATCCATAAACCAATCAAACCAGCTAATCCGATGAATGGTAATGAGAATAGAATTACTCTTGGGGGAGCGATAGGTGGTCTTTGAATGATACGATTTGTTAGGGATGAGATTTGCCCTAATATTGCTAAGAAAAGACATGTTGTCAAAGTCATGAAAGAAGTATCTGTAAACCATGTTTTAGCAACCCAATCACTACGTAATCCAATTGGGAGAATCAAAGCAATCATCAGAAGTAATCCATAAAACGCGCCAACAATTGCAGGATGGCTTAATGAAAGTGGCCAAGCAGCAAATCTCTGAGATAGGGATGATCCCAATAACATGTTTTTTTGCTCCTCTTCAAGTGAATCAAGTTGTTCACGCCAAGAGGACATGAACTTGCGAGTTCAATTAGACGCATTAACATTAATGAAAATAGATAGTTAACAGACTAATCTTCTTTCTTTTCATGAATATCCGTTCGCTTCAATTTCATTTGGCGTAATAATGCTCCAGGCTGTGGAGTTAGTGACCCCGGCGTGGTTTCCCCCCATTCTCTTTTTTTAGGATAAAATTCTTTTTCTTCTCGATCTCTTGCTGATTCAATAGGGTCTGAATCCGTAATATCTCTATCTTGCGCATCTCTGAATGCTAGTGCTTGATTAATTATTGAAACAATTTTCCTCACAATTTCGTCATCAGGTTGAGGCCATTTTAGGATTATTTTGCCGTTCTCATCATTAACTCTCATAATTGTATGGTTTAATATTGGTTCTGATTGAACAAAAATGCGAATTTTTGGGGGTATTAAAATCCATTTTTCTCCATCATTAATCCATACAGAAGTGTCACCCATTTCTTCGCTAGGATGCCAAGGGTGCCCTTCGCCAATTGCAACTTGATTTAGGAGGTGTATTTTTCGGTTGGTCTTGATTACATTTTTCCATAATAACCATGCAACAACCATTCCTAAAATTAAGCCAACATAAACATTCATTAAATTCAAAATGTTCAAAACTTTGTACGTGACTAATATGGAAATAAATCCAGATAAAGAATAAAATATTGCATAAAATATATTCTTTGATTGAAACATAGAAATTTCATTGTTTACAGACCAACGCGAGGCACCTTCGGGCGGGTCGGTCATGTCATCCGATTAGGGGTGCCCTTCATTCCACTTGCTATGATTTGTCAAATAATATATTCTACGAATATAGATTTCCGGTGGGTAGTTGAAGTAGTCTAATAGCCCACCTATGGCCATTTTGAAGGGTCACTTTCAATAGAGGGTTAAGTTAGACGACAGTAGGATAGGTATGGCGGAACTGCCCAAGGGAGTAACAAAAGAGGTCCGTAGAGGCGGATCTGGTGTACTTGAGTTACTCCTAATAGACTTTGATAGAGAAGGTGGGGATGGATATATTCGCATCGAAAAAAACTCCACCCCTAATGCGATTGCCCAGTTGGTAATTATTGGTGGTAAGCCTGCTATGGCTTTGTTTGAGAAAGAATCTTTGTTAATGGGTCATTCGGCTTTGGATGAATTGAGGAATTGTGCAGCAGATGATGAATCTAGAATTTCAGTTCACACAGATGTTGATTTCGGATTAATTTCTGATTTACACCCCGAAGCTAAATTATACATTCGTGAAGAAGACGATATTACCGGACAGAAGATAGAGGGCTGGATTATTGATACCAAGAGTGATTCTCATTGGTGGCGCCATAAACAGAAAAGAGAATGGACGATGACAGAGGATACTTTAGTAGAAGAAGTTGAAGAAGATAGCGAATTCAATACCCCACAAATTATTGATTATAGTCCCGGGGAAGAGTTAGAATCCGGCTGCAGTTATATCATAGACGATCAGGTTCCCGATTCAGTTCTAAAAATTGCAGCACATCTTGGTGCAATTGGTCACCCACTTCTTGTAATTTCTAGAACTCCACCTTCTTATTTGGCGGAGCAGTTTGATTTGCCAATTTCGTGTTGTAGGTGGCTTTCTGAAAGGGAGATAGACGGAGTCAAATCTATTCATCCTGGATTAGAAACGGTCAGAAGAGAATGTGATGAATTTCTTCGTGGTTCAACTCGTTCAGTAATTGTGATTGATGGTGTAGAATACCTTAGTGGCGTGCATGGTTTTAGTCGTTTGATTGGGATGTTAAGGGATTTATTCGATGGGGTATCAATTTCGGATGATATTGTATTCATTCCTGCAGATTTAGATGTTTGGGATGAAAGAGAAAGAGTTCTATTATTGCGTGAATGTGATCAGATTTCAATTGAGAGAGCTAAAGAGTGGGCTGAAAGGCCTGCTGTAATAGAAGGTCATTCATTTTGTCAAGAAACAGAAGGAGCTACAATCCCAGAGCCAAAAATAATCAATGTAGTCACCGAGGCTGCTGAAGATTTCAAATCAGCAGCCGCCAAGTTGTTAGAAAATTCAGGGGACAATCTTCAATTAAATGAGAATCAAGGCAGTGTATCTAATACAAATAAAGTAGAATTCCAACCCCCTAAAACTTCTTTTTCAGCTCAGTCATTATTAGATGAAATTAAGATGGAAGACGAGGGAGACAATGTTATCGAAATTGTTGATGAATTACCAATTACTAGTTCTACTGAAATTGTTGATGATGTTGAAATTCAGCTTCCTGATTGGGCTACAACGCCGTCGGCAAATATGGCTAATGATTCATCTAAAATTATTTCTGAAACTCAAATGATAGATGTTGAAAAGTACGAATCAGAAACATTAACTTTTACAGAAAATAAACTTGAATTAGTTGAGGTTGTTGAAGAAGATGTTGAGATTGAGAAAGGCCCCATGAAACCTACAATTAACCATCGTAAGAAAGTAAAACGTAAATTAAAAGTTCCAGTAAAGCCTGACATTTTACTTTTAGAAAGAGGTTCAATGCATTATGCTGCTGAGAATAGTAAGCAGTTTGAAGGCGAATTGTCGGTAACAGGTTATGAGGCAATTGAGTCTTCAGTGAGGTCACTAAATTCAAAGAAAGATAAATTTCGTGAAATTAGTGATTGGGAAACTAATGAAGAAAGAGATTGGGAAGTTATTGAAACCCGTGGGATGGGGGCTGCTGTAGATAATTCTAGGAAATTAGGACACCAAGTAAAAACTTCAGAATCATCTTCTATATCCAAATTAAATGTCAGGCAATGGGGTGCTGCTGCAAGTAGTGCTGCTAATGTTAATGCGCGCTCATCTACCCCCTTGCTCATTGAAAATGATAATGTTCGTGAATCTGCAAGTCGCGCGCAGAAAGTCAAAACATTGACTCAAAAATTAGTAGATACTGAATTAGATGCATTATATTCGGATCGTAAACAAATGGTAAGTAGTTCTGGTGTTGAACTAGAAATATTGGAGAGAATCACTAATCTAGCAGACAAAGGTCACCCAGTTCGTGAAGTTGTTGAAAGGATAGAGGCTAATTCAAAGGAGGGTGTTATTTTCTTGGCTTCTATTGAAAAGAAATCTAAATTGGTTGATGATTTGATTAAGCGGTTAAATATTCAAGAAGAACGCGCAGTCATTGAACCAAAGATAGCAACAAAGTACCGAAATCATTTAATCCAATTTGAATTAATCAACGAAGTAAAAGCACTTTTGGAAGATTTTGAGGGCAAAAATAGTAATTAATAAATTAGAATATTAGGGTGTAAACATGGGAAAAAGAACGATTCTCCAACAGCAGTTGGAAAAAAGCCGTCGTTTGTTGATTAACCAAGATGAGCAAAAGATATCTTCAACAGTTTCTTCCGTAGAACCAACTTTGGGGAAATATATTAGAGAAAGAAATCTGCCTCCCACAGAGAGTCCATTTGATGGCCCCTTTCAAAGAACCACTTCTGAAGCTGTGAAGCAACATACAGGTGATTTTGGCACTATGGTTGCTGAGAGAATAACTCGTATGCGGGAAGTTGTTGAATCTGAATTACCTATGGTTGATGTTGATGAGCGAGGGAAGCCAATCTCAATTGATACCCCTCTTTGGTCTGTTCAACAAAATGAAGATATTATTGATAGAGATGGGGCAATTCCTGTTTGGCGTGAGGTATTATCTCTTCACCGCGGATATCAGCGTCCGAGTAATGATGCTAAAACACAACATGCGACAATGATGGGTTCGGAGCCTCAAATAGCTGGTTCTAATTTAGATCCAGTACCTCTTGAATTAGAATCCAATCGTCCTTCATGGCCCCCAGTTTTTACGCCGAACCAGTCTTATTCA
>PBXQ01000073.1 GCA_002727675.1 Thermoplasmata archaeon
CAGTTACATCCGGTTCAACTTACTCTGGGTATGTAGACCAAACTGATCTAAATGATTGGTATTACATTTTTGTGCCAACCGGTAAAGGAATCACTGCATCCATGGCATTCAATAGTGGGACAAATGGAAGTAATGATTTGTACTTATATCTTATAGATTCATTAGTCACAACCCAAATCGACACCTCATTTTATTCTAATCCAGAATTTGTTAATTCATCAGGGACAAATGTAAGTGGTCAGTATGTCTATTTGGTTGTAGATGCTTTCTCTGGTTCAAGTAATTATAACATAACTATTACATTTTACAATGCGAATGGAAGTTCAAGTGGATTAACTCCAGATCAATATGAAATTAATGATGATGTTGGAAATGCAACAGCTGTCACATTACCATTCTCACCAGGTACTTTAACAATCCATAATACGACTGATTGGGATGTTTTTGCTATAAGTATGACTAGTGGGATGACCTATTGGATGAATACAACATTCACACATTCATTGGGTGATCTTGACATTTATATTGCTGATAACAATCTTAATGTCATGGCATCTTCTTTATCCTCTACAGATGATGAGTCCACTTCATGGACAGCCAATGCTACAGGAACATTTTATGGGATTGTGCTAGGTTGGGGTGATACAAATTCATATGGTATTACTTTGGAAGGTGGTCAATCATCATCCAATGCTACAGGTGATTTAGTTGTTAATTTCTATAACAGGACCTATGGTGAAATTATTTCAACAAATTTGACATCAGGAATTTCATATGATTTGGATTTATACTTACTAGATTGGAATGGAACTAATTTCAATTCAGTAGGTACCTTCACAAATTCATGGGTATCAAATGGTTCTAATTATACGAGTGGTGCTAACATTAACTTAGGATCTGAAAGCCTGTTCTGTTTGTATGGTGAATTATATGATATGTCAAGTAGTTCAAACGGAGTTTATCTAACTGATGAGATGGATTGTCTTTATCATGAGATGATGGAGGCTAGTATTACCTCAGATACAACTGCATCTATGGATGCTCAAAATCTAACTTCAGGTATAAATTACGATTACTTTTGGGGTTTGTATATTGCAGGTGCTTCTAATTATTTACAAACAGGAAATGGTAGTTTCAATGCTAGTAGTTCTAGTTGGAATTCTACAGCAACTTGGAATCAGCCTAATAGCGGTTCATTACATTGTTTCTACGTAGAATTATACACAAATGGCAGTTTTGTTGGGTTTCATGAAGATTGTTTCTACCCTACATGGCCTTCAATATATTTCACAGGATTTACTTCAAATGGCAATTCCACTATGAATTCACTATATTTCGATACTGGTAATTTAACTGCGGGTAATTCATATGCATTCCAAGTTGGTCTTGTACAATATAGCACAAATAATACAACATATTCTCAGGTAAGTAATTTCACATCTTCAGCAACAATGATTTCTTGGCAATGGAATTATACTACTCCTTCTGTAAGTGGTTACTATTGTGCTGTAGGTACGCTTTGGGACGGGACTGGTGTTCTGCTAGATATTGTTACAATCAACACAACATCTACTTGTTTCTTAATAATTCATGATGATGATAATGATGGCGTTTGGAACATAAATGATCTATGTCCTAACACACCTGCAAATGCAGTAGTAGACGTAAATGGTTGTGCTGCTAGCCAAAGGGATACTGATAACGATGGAGTAAACGATAATCTAGACCCATTCCCATTTGACGCTACACAGTGGCAGGATTCAGATGGTGATGGCTTTGGTGATAACGCTAGTGGTAACAATCCTGATGCATTCCCTAATGATAGTACACAATGGTCTGATTCAGATGGTGATGGGTATGGTGATAATCCAAATGGAACTAATGCAGATGCTTTCCCCACAGATCCGAATCAGTGGGTAGATTCTGATGGCGATGGTTATGGCGATAACTCCAATGCAACAGGTGGTGACCTTTGGCCTAATGATCCATCTCAATGGTGGGATAGTGATGGCGATGGTTATGGTGACAATTCTAGTGGTACCAATGGTGATGCTTTCCCCACAGATCCGAATCAGTGGGCTGATAGTGACGGTGATGGTTACGGAGACAACTCCAATGTAACTGGTGGTGATTTATGGCCTAGTGACCCATCTCAATGGTGGGATAGTGACGGTGATGGTTACGGTGACAACTCTACTGGTACAAATGGTGATGCCTTCCCCACTGATAGTACACAGTGGTCTGATGGAGATGGTGATGGTTGGGGTGATAATCCAAATGGTACCAATCCTGATGCATTCCCACAAGATGGGACACAGTGGTCTGATGGTGACGGTGATGGGTATGGTGACAATCCAAATGGAAACAATGCGGATGTTTTCCCCAATGATAGTACACAGTGGTCTGATGGAGATGGTGATGGGTATGGCGATAACCCTAGTGGGACTAACCCCGATGCTTTCCCTGCTGATAGTACACAGTGGTCTGATGGAGATGGTGATGGTTATGGTGATAATCCGCAAGGAAATAACCCCGATGCTTTCCCAACAGATTCAAGTCAGTGGGCTGACCGTGATGGCGATGGATACGGAGATAATCCACAGGGAACTAATCCTGACCTTTGTCCAGATACCCCCGTTGGTGAAATAGTTGATAGGAACGGTTGTTCATCATCAGAGAGGGATAGTGACGGAGATGGTATCTTAGATGCTGTTGATGATTGTGTATACATTAATGCTAGTGGCTGGGATAATGATGGTGATGGCTGCATAGATGATACAGATGGTGATGGTTACGATGACCCAGATGATAATTGTGTGAATGAGGATTCAACAAATTACGATGTTGATCAAGATGGTTGCATTGATGACACTGATGGAGACCTTGTTAAGGATGATGTTGATCAATGTCCAACTACCAATGCTAGTGGTTGGGACAATGATGTTGATGGCTGTATAGATGATACAGATGGCGATTTAGTGCCAGATGATATGGATGGTTGTCGATATGTTAATGCAACAGGATACGATAATGATGGCGATGGGTGTATTGATGATACAGATGGCGATTTGATTAAGGATAATCTTGATTCTTGCCCATATGAAAATTCTACAGGATTTGATGATAATCAAGATGGTTGTCTTGATGATAGTGATTCAGATGGTGTGAAAGATAATACTGACATTTGTCCAAATACCTTAGATTACTTAACAGTAGATAATGATGGTTGTTCTGACCATCAAAGAGATGCCGACGGCGACACGATCAAAGATTTCTATGATTTGTGTCCAGGAACATCGCCTAATGAACAAGTGAATACTGATGGCTGTTCTCCATCCCAGAGAGATACAGATGGCGACCAAGTAAATGATGCTGATGATGCATGTCCAAATACCAATGATGGGGCAAGTGTCAATTTAGAGGGCTGTTCTGATTCTCAATTAGATTCAGATAATGATGGAGTAAATGATGAAATTGATCAGTGCTCAACAACACCTCAAAATGAAACAGCAAATAATTTGGGTTGTTCCGATTCAGAATGGGATTCTGATGGTGATGGGGTGATGGATTCAAATGATGATTGTATGAATGATGCAGGTACATCAAACATTGACCGAGTTGGTTGCTTAGATTCAGATGGTGATGGTGTTTCAGATACAAATGATGCATATCCAAATGATGCTACAAAACAGACAGCTTCTGAAAATACAGATGGAGGGATTCCATCGTTTGTTTTAGTATTAGTTGGAATGTTTGTTCTTTTCTCAATAGTGGCAGGTGCAGTTGTTGTTTTGAGAATTAGAGGTGGGGATGAAGAGAAAAATCAATTTGCAGGTGGTTTAACATTGCAACCTACTGAATCCCTCACTGAAATGGCTATGCCTGCTCAAGCTGCTACCGATTTAGGAATTGGCTCTCAGTTAGGATTGGATAATCCAGAGCCTGAGCAGTGGGTTGATGAGAATGGAGTTACATGGCACCGTCAGCCAGATGGGGTACTACTTCGCTGGAATGGAGAGGCATGGGAGCCTGCAAACTAGTCATAATCTATCAGTGAAGTTGAAGGGCGTCCTCGGCCGCCTTGTTTGGCATGGTGGGGTATGACAATAAGGCTCGCGCTGAATCTGTACTTGCTGCAGCTGAGGCTAGTGGTGAACATTATGGTAATGGGTTACCTATGATTGCAAGTGAAAATATCATTTCACCGATGGTTCGTAAAGCAACTAATTCCGATTTACATGGGAGATATGCTGAAGGTTTACCGGGCAAAAGATATTATCAAGGATGTGATGATTTTGATGATATTGAATCATTAGGGATTTCACTTGCTAAGAGTGTGTTTAATGCCAATTTTGCTAATATTCAATCTACATCTGGAACTGTTTCAAATATAGCTGCTCTTAAGGCATTAACAAAACCAGGGGATAAAATTTCTGCGGTCTCAACTGCAGATGGGGGCCATATTTCTCATGCGCGTATGGGTGCAGTCGGGTTAAGGGGATTAGATCTTCATACCTATCCATGGGATGAAGATAGAATGGAGCCCGATGTTGATGCTGCATGTTCAATGATTAGAGATTTGGAACCTCAATTAGCATTAGTTGGTCAGTCGGTATTTCTTTTCCCAACGCCACTTCAGGAGATGGCAGACGCTGCTCATGAAGTAGGTGCTCGTGTAATGTATGATGGGGCGCATGTACTAGGTTTAATCGCAGGTGGTCAATTCCAAGACCCACTGCGTGAAGGCGCTGACGTTATGACTGGATCATCTCACAAAACATTCCCTGGCCCTCAGGGTGGATTTTTGATTTCAGATTCAGATGATGAAAAATTTCATCGGAGGCTCAACTCTGCAATTTTCCCCGGAACAAACTCATCTTATCATTTACATCATGTTGCTGGTAAAGTTGTGGCTTTGGCTGAATTCGCTGAATTTGGCGTTGATTATGCACGTGATATTGTAGTAAATGCCAAAGCGTTTGGAGGGGCAATGGCTGCTGAAGGGTTCGATGTTTTGGCAGAGGGTCGTGGTTATACAGCAAGTCACCAGATTTTGACTCGTCACGGTGGTCAGGATTCAGGAGCAGGTGCCAAGGCGGCTAAGTTACTGGAGGATGCTGGTATTATTACCAATATGAATATGCTTCCAGGTGACACTAAGGCGATGGCTCCAAGTGGTTTGCGATTGGGTGTTCAAGAGTTGACTAGAGTTGGGATGGGTGTTGAAGAAATGAAAATAGTTGCTAATTTATATGCTCGTGTATTGCTTAAACATGAGGAACCAAGCGAAGTGAAAAAAGATGTTAGTTTGCTTAAAGAAAAACATCAGACAGTACATTATTGCTTCGAACCAGGTCCAGCATATCCTTGATTATAGAATGTCAATGATTCGGCTTTCATCTTTAATTGAATTTTGACTCAAAGTCAAACAATTATTGATTCTTTGAATATGATCTTCACTTAATTTTTCTCGGTGGTATACAGTAATCCATGTTTCTCCTTCATCAATTTGGTATCCGATATGGGCGTCAATTAGTAGGCCAACTTGCATGTCCAAAACGTCATCAATTCTTTTTCTGCCAGCCCCTAATTCAGATGAAACCATTGCAAGTTCAAGCGCATTGATATCCGAAACGAAACCTGACTTTTCCGAGCTTAATTCTGTGGTTTTTAATGATTCATCCAATAGTCCCAAAGCATTCATTAGGGAATGTTCACTTTGAAAAATCTCGCTAGAAACTCCCTGGGATATACACATTTGTTCAAACTTAGATAATGCTGTTCCATCATGTAATGAGTCATGAATTGCTAAGGCTCCAATCTCTTCGTCTTCTACTAAATTTGCTGCCGCCAATAGTATTCCACCTTGTACACAAACAAGTTCTTCTAAATCAGAAGGGCCATTTCCTCTGAGGGTTTCTATTGATTCTAGGACTTCTAGTGAGTTTCCTATGGCATAGCCAATTGGTGTGTCCATTTTTGTTAAGGTAACTGATGTTTTCATCCCTAGGCCTTGCCCTGTAGATGCCATAGAATTAGCAAGTTCTCTTGCATCATCTTCATTTTTCATGAATGCAGCTTTTCCTACTTTTACGTCCATTACTAATGCATTCAAACCAGCAGCCGCCTTTTTTGAAATGATGGAACCTGTTACAAGCGGTACAGATGCTATTAACCCAGTAATGTCTCTAATAGCATACATTCTCTTATCTGCTGGAGCTATATCTCCAGTTTGGCCGGCAATTGCACACCCTACATCTTCTATTTGTGATTGTAATTGCTTAGGTGTTAATCCTACGGTATAATTTGGGAGTGATTCAAGTTTGTCTAGTGTGCCTCCTGTGAATCCGAGGCCACGACCTGAAATCATGGGTACTTTTGCTCCGCAAGCAGCTAGTGCAGGAGCAAGTGGTAATGAGACCTTATCCCCTACGCCTCCAGTGCTATGTTTGTCGACGATTAAATGTGCAATTTCTTTTGGCCATTTGATGACCATTCCTGAATGTAGCATAGCGTGAGTTAATTCTACAGTTTCTTCTGACGAGAGCCCATTATCAAAAATGTCTCTCAGCCAATCTTCTACTTGTGAGTCTGTAAGTGTTCCATCCACAACTCCATTGACCATTTCTTGGATATGTGTGGGCATACTTATTCCCCTGGCAAATCTTCTCCATTTTTGTGTAATTCTCTCAATTCTTCAATTGTGGTGCCTGAATTTAATGCGTCTTGAACTTGTTGAGGTGTCCATCCTTCAAATTGGAACCCATCAAGTAATGGTGCTCCATGTACTCCATCATGCCTTCCAATTGCGTTATCTCTACCAGAGAGGATCTTTGGTTCAATTGATGTTGAACCATCTAAAACTGGGCTAGCCCCGTCATCTTGGGTGGCGTCTAAGGAAACAACCTCTTGTTCGGCTTCAGTTGGGCTAATAATTACGTCCGATTCGATATATGGAGAATCAAGTAAATCATCTGTCACAACTCCCTTAGCGTGTTCTCTTCCACCCAACATTATGACAACTAGGGCAATTACAAGTGCAATCATTGCAATTCCAACAATTCCTAGAAGAACACGGGCAGCAGTAGAATCCAATGGGTCTTCTGCTTCTGGGATTTGAGGTCCTACATTTTCTGTATTATTGTTAGAATCATCATTATTTTCAATTCCTTGCAGAATTTCTCCACATTCAGTTTCTTCGCCGTCAAGAATTCCATTATCATCAGCATCGGTGAAATGTATTGCGTCAGTAGCTGAAATTCCTTTTAGGGTCGCAAACATTAATTCAGTCAAATCATTGATACAATCTCCATCAGTATCAGGATTATTTGGATCAGAACTCACATTCCATTCTTTGAGGTTGTCTAGGCCATCACCATCAAAATCATGTGATTGTTCAGGAATTGAACTTCCAGGTACTATTGATGATGTTCTATTCAGTCCATTCGATAGTTCCCAAGAATCAGGCATGTTGTCGCCATCAGTATCGGTAAAATCATCCAAACGATTCCAATCTTCTTCAAAAGAACTTAGATACCATTGGGATAGTTCTGTATTGTGGATGACAATTCCCATTTCACGATTACGAAGTATGGCATTAGAATTCCAATTAATAGATGAAATTAGAACTGATTCACCATCTATTATAGCACCTTTGTTGTGCAATTTGGTAATCCTTTCCGCAGGTGACATTAGAATTGCAGTTGCATCATATCCATCAGTTCTATTCCATTGGTTATTGAATTTATTTACAACTTCTCTAATGTCTGAATCATAATTGACATAATAGCCATTAATTAGCAATCTAACTGAAACATTTCTTTGCAATGCTCTTTCAATCGCATTAACTAGGGGGTTTTCATCTCCGAATCCCCAGTGCCAACCTAAATCAAATCCTTGGAGCGATAGTTCGATGCTTGTTTCAGCTGAATCAAGTAGTGAGATCATTCCTGACATACAATCATCAGGACAGGTAAAAACTTCGCCACTAAAGTCTCCAGTGATTATTGGTATTGTTTGGGTTGGCGGTACTGCTTCAAGTCCTGAAGGTCCATAGGATGTCCATCCACTAGGTTTTCCTGTACTACTATCTGTTGGGTCATAAGCTATCAGGTGTTTATGACTGATATTTTCATCCCATGACATTCTAGATAGGACTAATTGAGCCACATCTTGAGAGTTAATAATCAAACCCCAGTCCCTATTAGATGACCAGTTAGCAGGAGGGAACGTTGATTCTTTCACATTGCCTGAACCAATCCATACAGATTCTCCATCTTTGACAGCTACCTTACTATGGATGTATTGGTAAGGTGCAGGTGGTGCATTTTCTCCTCGCGGTGTACCCATCCAATATACTGTGATTCCAGCATTGTGTAATTCGTAAGCCATGCCACGGACTGTTTCTAGATCTTCAGTTTCTTCAAGTGGGTCTTCTTCGAGAACTATTGTGATATTGATGTCTTCTTGAGACAATGAAATTAATTTTGCAACTATGTCTGCACTCATTAATTCATAAGTATGGATATGAAGATCATTGGTAGTGCCATCTAACCATTGCATGAATTGATACAGGCTTCCATCAGGTGAAGCCATCGGTTCTAGACTCCCAGATGTTGAAAATACTCCTGAATCACAAATTAGACTTGCCCCTAGACGAGTCCACTTCATCTCCCAATCAGCACTGGTGTTTGTATCATTCATAACATTACAACCATCGCCTCGCATGAAGATAAGCCCCTGGAAATTAGATGGTGGTTTAGAAATTGATGGCCCAGTCCAACCAGTTACATTTGTGGTTCCATCAGCATACACCACTGTATCAGCAATTTCTCCTTCTGGTGAAACTAGTTGCATCGTTGCTCCTGAATCATACATCCATAGTGAATAAGCCATGACGTCATTCATATCAACTGCATGAATCCCCCCATCTTCTAGTAAGTTCTCAACCTCTTGAGTTAGAACAACTGATTCTCCTGGGTGTAGGATTAATGATTTATTAAATACAGCATAATCAACAGTGCCATCTCCTTTTGTTCTGGCTAATTGCCAACCTACAAGATTGAGGATACTATTTCCCATATTAGTTATTTCAATGAATTCGTTATCCCGATTATGGACTTGCCCAGGCATTAATCTAGTGAACCATACAGGGTGGGATGAATCCCATGGCATGGGGGTTGGGTTTTGTTCTCCAGGTGTTGGCCACATGGAATCAAGCCAAGGTTCAGTCCATGCATTGGCATCACCTTCTAAGCTGTGACAGTTTTCTGAATTGCTCCAGATAATTTCTTGACGAATATTTCCATTTGGGTCTCGTAGGTCTATGACCTCATTGTAATTGCTCAGTAGAGCATTGTTTTCTGGGATTATTACAGCATATTCCCCTGCGTCTAGGTTCCACCAGTCATCGGGTTGTGTTGCAACTCCTGCAGAGTAGTGATTGAGATAGGTATCTCGTAACACTAGGACGTGGTCTAGACTAGAATTTTGATTATGGCTTGCAATTACCCATCTTGAGATATTAATTGTAGAGGTACTAGGGTTGTGTATTTCCAACCAGTCTCCTTCTATGCCAATATTTCCAGCAGTACATTGTGGCATGACTTCAGAAATGATTAGTTCAGTTGAACCAGTGTATGGGTCTTGGAATTCAGGGTTTGCAGCATTTGGTGTGGGGTATACGGAAGGCACCCAACTGGCAGTTTGATCATGTCCTTCTACAAGAGTTGAATTTTCAGGTGTTAATGTGTAGGTTATTGTTTGAGTAGTCTCTCCATTAGGATTGATTAATGATAAAACATCACCACTATTTCGCATAGACATTCCTGAACCATTTTTCCAAACAGTTAGATATTGACCTGAATCTAATTCCCATTCTGATGGGTTACTTTCATCCAAACCAGGGACGCTGTTTGAATTTATTAACAATGAACCCCCTGCTTGAGAACGAATTTTCCAGCCTTGGAATGAGGCTGTTTCATTTCCGATGTTGACAATTTCTATCCATTCTCCTTCTGGGTAGTGATTGCTATCAGAACCAATTGGGTCAGGCATAATCTCTGAAATTCGTAAATCACTGCTTTCGTTAACCGAACTACCAATTTGGTTTGGGTTGGGGGATGCAGGAGTAGGCCATCCAGAAGTCATTAGTGACTGTGAGGGGAGGTCAGCATCAGTGGGAATTACGGTTTTGTTATTACCTGGGTATGAACTCCAACTGACAGAATCCACAATTACTCCTGTATTATCAATGAGTGATAATGTGTCACCATTTACAATCATTTCAGTGGTGGGTGATGGGACTGAAATGAGTACATATGATCCTGCATCTACTATACTTCCAGTACCGGTATCCCGATCATCAAAACCGGCATCAAGCGACAAAGTTTGTCCGGTTCCAGTGATTATTGCCCACCCAGAAACATCAATAGAAGGGTTACTACCTCTATGAGATAATTCAATCCATTCTCCATCGGGATATGCCATTCCAGAGTTAGTTGAATTAACCATCACTTCGTTGATTCTAACATCGCTAGTTCCATTTACATTGATTGCATTTACTTCCCCAGGTGTTGGGAAAAGAGAGTTGGTCCAGTAACCATTACCTATCGATGGTGCTACAAAAGAGTGCCCTATTTCTCCATTGTTGGTGTAATTGGCAGCAGAAACGTATTCTCCAGAAGGGTTGACAAGGAAGGCTGAATCTCCTCCATTATTTAATACTCCATAAGATTTGAATCCATTAATTGCTACAACACGTCGCTCGCCAGGAGTAATAGAATCAGAAATTGCATAATCTACAAGGTGAGTTACATTAAGGTTCAATGTATTGCCTGTTAAATCTTTAATTGCCCAACCATTTAAATCGATTGTTGAGGTTCCAGTATTTTCTATTTCTACCCATTCACCACCAGGGAAAGTAGAGTTGTCAGCACTAGGCCAAGCATCAGCCAAAACTTCACTAATTCGTAAATCACTAGTATTCCAAGTGGGGCCACTACTACTTCCGCCACCACTGTTTGCTTGCCCTGGTGTTAAACTGTTAGCTGCTTGCCAATCAGCAGTTGGTGATGAAGGGTCTTCAATTAGAGAATCTCCTTGTGATACAGAACTGCTCCAAGTTGCTTCGTGGACCTTGGTTCCAGATGAATCATGTAACTCTACGACACCTTGGCCATTGGTCATACAGAATCCACAGCCACCCCCGTCCCCATTTCTAGCAATAACCATGTATCCCCCTGCGGCCAACATCAAATTTTGAGCATTTTGAGGCCAAACAACAGTTACAGGTGAAGAACTAATTGATATGTCTAATTGTCTGTTACTATTGCCATAATGGTCGTGCAGGTACCAACCAGTCATATCAACTGTCGAAGTTCCTGAATTGTGAATTTCAACCCATTCTCCTGTAGTCCAGTCACTAGGTCCAACAGCATCCGTTTCTGGTCCAACAGCATTAATGAATAGTTCTGAAAGGCATACATCTCCGGAGCAAGCATTACTTTTAGTTCCGGTTTCATCAATATTTTTGGCTGGTTCTAACATTGCCAGTTGTGGGCTTAAAATCATCAGTAACAGTATCAAAATTGGTATAAAATATTCTCGGCGCATGGTCAACACTCAACTACGAGGTCTACGACCTCGTTCTAGGCTATTACAATTATCACCTGAAGAATTAGTGAAATATTTCATGTAAATCCAAATGAGTCCATCCTTGCTGCAAATGTATAGATCATTATTGGGACTAGAATTATTCCCATTCCATGACTTCTTCTGATTCCTATTCTCGGCGGCATTAGGCCCAAAACCGTTCCTGAAATTAACACCCCCATCCCAATCCATCCAGTAGAAAGCCAAACAAGTACTACGATGAACAAAGTAACGCTCATGACTAATGTTCGTAGTGGAATTAGTTCGTGTAGTTTTAGCATTCCTTTACCTACTTTAATCATTATTGGGACTGAAATAAATCCAGATGCAACAGTCACTGCAATGAGTCTAATGAAGTCTGGAGGTGGTTCAATTGCTGACCATGGATCAATGGGGTACATCATGTTCAATGCAAGTGCTGCGCCAGAACGAGGTCTACCTACTAGATATAGGAAAGCAAGAACCATTACAGTTACAGCTGTATTAGTGGCAGAAAGAATTGCAATTACTTCCAGATCTTGTTGACTTGATTGCATTTCTAAATCTAGGTCGGGTGAGACTGCCCTTTCTTTTTTGGCTGCCTCAAGGATTGCCAACTCTTCTTCAGATAGAGGTGCTCCAGACATTGCCATAGCACCGGATTCATCTGTTAATAGGCTACTTTGTTCTCCCTCAATAGGAGTTTTTGATTCTATATCTGCTTCTTCAGCCTTCCTTCTGGCCATCGCCTGTACAGCAGGATGTTGTGTTTGTCCAGGCCCAAACTCAAAATCTGCAGGAATATAATCTGGGTCCTTTAATTTTCCAACAAAGTTTCTGACGCTCATAACTACTACTGTAGCCTGTGCAGCTGTCATGCCGGGCAGAATTGCCATTACTGCCGCGCACATTGATGATAATAAACAAGGGATTACTAGAGGTTTTACCGGGGGTAATTCCCATTCCTCGTCTTGTTCAGGCATTTCTGAAGTTGTGATGTAAATATCAATTAGGTTAGCAATCCCGAATAAACCTGCAAGGCCGGGCATTAACATTGTTGCACTAGGCATCCCTACGGGAGATTTGCCAGGTAATTCGAAAACAGCCCATCCATAAAATCCGCTTAGTAAGAAAAACGCAGCTGCAGCAATAATTCCTGCTATATTTGAACTGTCTGAGAAACCAAAATCCCTTTCTTTTCCAAACAGGTTTAATTTCCAATTTTTGCTCATATCTTGCATCCATTTTGGCCAAGCCAGTCTTGTGGACTCAGATAAAATTAGGAATGAAGATATGGCAAGTAATAGCCATGGCAACATATCTCTGCTTTCTTCATAAAATCCTAGTCCAGGGTTTTCCCCGAATAGTAATCTAGCTACTATTAAGAGGGGTATTGATAGGACTAAACCAAGTTGTGAACCACGAGCAGAATAGGCTACACCTTGCGTTGCTTTACCCGATATAAGCATACGGTGTCCAGGTAATAAAGCTAGAGCAGTATCTCCATCAGGTGCGCCTAAAAGAGCACTTGGAATATAGTTTAGAAAAGTATGGACAGTACCCATTGAAACAATGATTGCTGCTACGGATGAAAGAGGAATTCCAAGGCCGATTGCTAAGGGTGAAAGGCTAACGGCAATCAATGCAACATTGTTTACGTGAAAACCAGGAATCAATCCTGTCATACATCCAAAAAAGATTCCAATGAAAAATGACCCCATTAGCCAAAGCCATTCAGTCATCCAAAGTTCCATATTATCACCTCAAGATTTAGCGACGATCAAGACATAGTCTTACTTGTCTTTCAATCACATCTTCTGTAGTAGTTAGACGTCCACTCCAATCTAATGGAGTTCCAATCGAAGCATTTTGAGTTGCAATTTCAGTCCCGTCTCCAAGTAGACACAATTTTTCTCCCATTTGGGTTCCTTCACGATTAATCCACAATGTCCCGTTGTCTTCACTCACGACTCCACTAATTTTGACGAGTTTGTTTATTTCCCATTGCCAATCATCAAATCCTTCTAGCCAAGATAATGTTACAATCGGTACCGGCTCATTTTGCCAAATCGAAATACTATGGACTTGTAGTAATAATCTAGCATCAACAGTATCCCAAATTAAGGTTGCAGAAACATTTACTTTCGTCCCCGCTTCAATCCAATCTGCTCTAGCACCCTCTAATTTGATTCTTAATTTTGTTGAGCGACTGAAGTAATCAGGTCCATCTGCTAAATACCCTTTATCGTAGTCCGGTGAAATCGGGTTATCAATCCAACCCACGAGATCTAAAGTTTGATTTCTGTATGCATTCGGGTCTCTTACGATGTCAGCTAGGGGTGTGGTTGGGCCACCAGAGTCTCCAGTTGGGTTGATAATTGAAGTAGATTGCCCATGATCAAGACATAATTGGATTCTTTCCTCTTCCCAAACTAGCCTTCCATTGAAATCTTTTGATTCTCCTGCGACGTCATTTTCAGTAGGTAATAAGCAAAGTTTGTTCTTATCACCTGGACCCATAATCCACCATTCTCCACTTTCATTAGCAGCAGTACCTTCTATGGTGACTAAACTTCCAATGTCGTATGACCAAGTAGTTGAGTCTGCACTCCATGAAAGTCTCTTAGCGCCAGCGGCGTGGAGGACTTCAATTTGTGTGGCATGAGTTTGTAATTGCCAGCGGAAATCTCTCTCTGACCACCTTACCCATCCCGTCACCATTATTTTTGAGCCAGATTCGTAACTTTGTTCCAATCTCCCTTCTATGGCCATAGAAATTATGTGGTCTGCATTGCTGTATGATGGGTGGTCCATTAAACTAGAAATCTGTCTTGTGACATTTCCTTCAATTACGTCTCCAGAGTAACCCACTAGGCTGATTAAATCACCATCGAATGCAGCAGGGTTGTGTGAGACTCCGGTTAAGTTGACATTGTGGGATTTTGGTATCCAATCAGGATCCCACTGTACCGCTCCAGCACCTTTTGATGAAACCCAAATTCTACCATTCCATTCAGTAACTTCACCTTTTACTTCAATCAAAGTGCCAATGGGTGGCAAAAATCCTGATGTTTCGGTCCATTTTACTTCACTAACATTATAGCCATCTTCTACAAGTAAATCGATTTGATCAGCACCACTGTCGTAAGGATCTCGTACATAGGAGGTCAGCTCACCCCGAATTTTTACCGATTCTCGTATATGTTCATGTAATTCGGAAATTTCCACCATGTCGGGTTCTCTTACGACTGCATAGAAATTCATCACACTGACAAGTAGAACACTCAAAATGAACATCGCCCACAATTTGCCCATGGGGCTCACAGGGGGGTCACTCGCTTGAAGGTATAGGAGGGAAATAATAGAGTTCATCGTCAATTATTGCATTCATTTCATCAACCTAACGCTTTGTGACTAATTTATGCCGGCGTGTAACGGGCGTGTGTGTCCGTGGTCAATTGTTTTAATTTTGGTGTTTTTTACCACATTTTCAGCACCTTATCAACAGTCTAACGTTAATATAGAGCCTAGTTACTCTCAAGAGAATGGCCAATCTAACCAAAGTAGTAGTTCAAATAACTCTAGTAACGAAAGTGGAGAACTAATAATCACACAAAATTGGACCGCTCACCTACCACATTGGAATGTGGGAGATACTTGGGTTTATGCCGCTGTTTTAGATGCTCAAGAAATAATTGAAGGTGAACCCTCTCTGGATGGGGCAGTCTTGGATTTGTTATATGGATCTGCAACTATGGTTGTAATGGGTGTGGAGGAAATTGATGTAGATGGCGTAATTACTCCAGTTTATCGAACTCAAACATCAGCTTCAGTCACTGGGCAAGGACATGATTTCCCTGTTGCAAGCCTAGGTGTGACAATTGATGGCTCCATTGATGCTAGTTTTGTCAATGTTGAATATTATCGTGTAGGTGATTTAGGTTTGGTGTCCTATGATAGGCATTTGATAATGGATGTTACTGCAGTACTATTAGGAATTGGTCAAACCATTGAGGTTGCAAATTATGTTGAATCGGGATTATATTCTCCTCCTTTGGAATACTACGATTTTCCTTTGGCAGAGAATGAATCGTGGAACTTAGTTACAAATTTGACTAAGACCTATACTACGATTAGTACTAGTGATTTGGTTTCACTTTCTATCCCTACTGAGCCTGAATATGATGATCAAGAGTGGTCATATCTAATCAATGCAACAGGTGACCCGGGTGTTTCTAGTTGTGAAAATAGTACTCTTGTTTGGATGATGGACGATGTAGATGAAGTGGAGGAATGGCGTTGGTGGTGTCCAGAAGCAAAAAATTATGCTACTCGCTGGACTAGTGATATTGCATTGAATGGTATCAATGCTACATTAGTGTTAACTGGTTATCAATTAGCAACTCCTCAAATGTCTATATCTATCGAACTCTCTAATTATTCAACTGCATTGAATAGTGAAATTGATTGTTGGGTAAATATTACTGACTCTTCTGGCAATGTAATTTCGGGTAAGTCAGGATACCTATACATGACTGGAATTCAGAGGATTTCATTTGTTACTGATGATAATGGGTCTGCTTTATTACGGGTGATGGCGGGAAATAAAATGGACAATACCCCCACTCCTGATGATTGGGCAACACATGGGGTTGTGGCATATCTTCATTCAGATCAAACAGTTGGTAGTACTACTCTTACTTTGGAAGGTAGTGCCATTGGCGGGCTTCTTAGGTTAGAGGCGAATATGTTGGCCTCCATAGTTAGCAAATATATGCAAAAGCAGTCTGAACATTTTCATTTGTCTGTTAGATATTAATCAAGATCTATATTATCCAAATCATCTAATTCAATTCTAGTTTTTGGCACCGTACTTAATCCAAACCATGTTGCTCCTGCACCAATAACTACTAGCATCAATAAACAAATCAAAATCGATGGCAATAACCAATTGGAAGTAGAGGTAGTTTCATGTGGTTCATTGACATAATAACGGAAATCAGAGAGAGTGGCAGACAACACTAATGTTCCATCAACCCAAGTTTCAGAATGTGCTAGAAAACCATCCCCATTGTAGCAATCTATTGTTGTTTCATTGTTGCCTAAATCAACTCTTTGGACTGCAAGTGTATCATGGGTTTTCTCATTTGCAACCCCATAGTGAATTATTCTTTCACCCACTACTTGATACAAAACTTGAGATGTAGTTGAAAAGTTATAATCATTCTCTTGCCAAACTCCTAGGTTTTCTCTAGTTCTTTCAGTGCCAGTAATTTCGATTGTTTTCTCTACATCCCAGATTTCACCTATTTTTATAGACTCAGGAAATTCCCCTACTCTTCTAATTAGTGTTACTTCATTTACTTCGTGTTCAAGAAAATTATCTTCGCCACCACCAGAAAATTGGGTGATTGTAATGGTGCGAGAGTCTAATTTTTCCCACCCGGCTGAGCCACGGGATTTCCAGTGTGTGCCAGAAAATGAGACTGACATGTTTAAAGTATCGTTATCATAATTAGTGGTATTTTCTTTCCAATCTAGGGTGAAATTGACTAAGTGGGTAATCCTTGCTTTGACACAATCTCCATTCCAAGATAAGATCGTACATCCTTCATTTCCAAGTTGGGTGACTCTTAATTCCTCTCGCTCAGTGACTTGTACTCCCAAGAAATTTTCTTCACTACTCCATTGTTCAGTAAGATCTGCCAATAATTGCTCTGTATGGCCCTCGTATTCAAACCAGTCATCCGTTGTATAAGATGGCTCTCCAATTTTTTCTACTGCACAAGCTGATGGGATTGATAGTAGTAGTAATGTGGCGAAGAGAGTAGTGAGGCGGCTAGTTCGCACAAACCGTTTCAGTAGGGTGGGGTCTTTCAGTATGACGGCTATGGGGGTTAGTTTCAAAGTATTTGTGCCTCACCCATAGGGTGAGCAACATGGGAGTAGATGAAGAGGTTGACGGAAAAAACATCGGGTTGATGTGGTTGAGTCTTGCTGTATTGGCTATGTTTGTATTGCCTGTTATTGGAGCCGCAGTTCCAATTGATAATCCAGAAATTGTAATTGAAGAAGTACCATGGTGGGAAGATACCATTATGGATAAAAATGGAGATAGAATCCACGATGCTATCCCAGCAGCAATTGCTAGTACCGATTATGATTGGGTTGATGATGAAGGAAGAATTGGGTTGATTGTTGATTTCGACCACCAGCCAACGGAGGAAGATGAACTCATGCTGATAAATGAAGTTGATTTCCGGGTTCAGTTCCGTTATCATCTCATTGATGCAATAGCAGGTTCCGTAGAAGTTGACCAAATTGATAATTTGTTAAAATTGCCTGGTGTGGTTTTTATTGAAATAGATGGGATTTTTACTATTCAAATGAAAGATGTGAATGAAGTACATGGTGTTACCAATGTTTGGGAAGAAACTGGTTATACTGGAGCAGGTTCAGTAGTTGCAATTATTGATACAGGTATTGATGCTGATCATGTTGGTCTTGATGACTTAGATGATGATAATTCCACCAATGACCCAAAGGTAATCGGTTTCTATGATGTTGTAAACAATGCAGGGGATACAAATGGTACTATGCATGCATATGATGACCAAGGGCACGGTAGCCATTGTGCGGGTATTACAGCAGGTACAGGTGCACCAACATATGAGAATGTAGGTGTTGCTCCTCAAGCACAATTGGTTGGCGTAAAGGTGCTTGATGAAGGTGGTTCAGGTTCATTTGCTGGTGTGATGCAAGGGATGCAGTGGACTGTAGATAATCGTCACAAGTTCAATATTAGAGCAGCAAGTATGAGCCTAGGTGGTCCTGGTCCAATAGAGTTGACAAGTGCACAAGAAGAGAGTGTCAGTCGTATGGCTAATGAAATGGTGAGGAATGGTATTGCACTTTTCATAGCTGCCGGGAATAGTGCAGTGCCATCATCAATTGGTACACCCGGTAGTGCCGAGGATGTGATTACTGTTGGTGCTTTAGACAAGGATACAAGCATTGCAATATATTCTAGTCAAGGTCCTACAGAAGAAGGACTAACTAAACCAAATATCGCTTTTGTTGGCTCTAATGTTGTTTCAGTGGCCTACAATTCAGGTGATGGTTATACTGACATGAGTGGTACCAGTATGGCTACTCCGGGTGCTGCTGGTCTAGCAGCATTGATGTATCAAGCAAACCCGGATTTATCTCCATTTGATGTTAGGAATATTATGCAAGAAACAGCAACTTATCGTGAGTGTTACTACATGGGTGATCCTGCGGGAATAGATGGTTGTCCTACTAGTTTAGATGATGTTTCAATCAAACCTAGAGACAACAATGTTTACGGACATGGTCACGTAAATTCAGAACCCTCTGTTACTGAGGCTGCCAACCAACTTTATGGTATGACCCTGTCAATTAATGTCTCTTCTACTACACTTGCTGCAGGTGATAATAAAGTTCATGTTGGGCCTGGTCAAGATGTCTCTTTTGCAATCGTTGGTGATGGAGTATCGAAGGTTCAATGGCGTACTTGGGATATGCGAGATTACTGGTCAGATCATCCTGATTTTGAAGCTGGAGGTATTGATTTTTCAATTTCTCATGAAATGATTCATGATCGTTTGAAATATCTCCCTGGGAACGAAGTAGTGGGTAATCAAACAATTATTGTCCGTGCAATTAGTGGGGATAATGCATCCACCAATGCTGTGGTTCATTTACATATCATGGGAGATACACCAATTGGCATTAGCACAGAAGCAGCTGGATTTAGTGGTGCATTTTTCATCCTTGCTTCCTTGGTATTCATTTTGGCAATTGGTTTGATTATGACTATGTTGATGTTGCAAGGCACTTTATCTATTCCTAAATGGGCCCCATTTGTTCATCCTCAAAATTATGATGAACACATATTGAGTGAAGAGGAATCTGAAAAATCAGTATCTAGGGCTAAAGCCAAGAGTTAGTGTGGGTGGTTGCTTGGCCATTGCCGGCGTAGTAGTTTCAGCCATTGTCGCTGGAATTGCTGCAATATTAGTTACAGTGGCAATTGAGCGCTGGGGTGGTTTACACGGTGGTGTTTTGGCAACGGTTCCCTCAACTATTGTCCCTGCAGCTGTTGGAATATGGTTTGCCTCAAGCAGTCAAATGCAATTTCAGTCAGCAATGGGGATTGTCCCTCTTGGACTTATTCTCAATGCAGGATTTCTGTATTTGTGGAGAATAATACCTCCTATAATTCCTCAACAATTGGATTTTTCTTTACGCTTAATCTTAATTACTCTAATTACTTTGTTTATTTGGGCGTTTGCAGCAGTAATTTCTATGGTGGTATTTGGTCATTTAATTGCTCAAGGAATTAATCCCTTCTACTTAGGTTTTGCAGCCTTATTCGTTGGCCTTTTTGTTGGATTTATTGCGACCACGAGACATATTCCTACACCTAAGGGGGAAAATAAAGTAGGGGTTTTAACCTTGTTTATGCGTGGTTTGGCAGCATCTGCCTCAATTGGAGTAGCGGTATGGCTTTCTAGCTTGGGTAATCCTTTGGCTAGTGGGGTGATGAGTATTTTTCCAGCAATTTTTACCACCAGTATGGTCGCACTTTGGATATCTCAAGGTGAGGCCGTTCCTGCTGGTGCCATAGGTCCGATGATGTTTGGGTCTCAATCAGTCTCTCTTTATGCATTGATTGTTGGTTTGCTATATCCAATATCAAATACCACTTTGGGGATTTCTATTAGTTCACTAGGGGCTTGGATATTTTCAGTGCTAATTATCAATGTTAGTGTATGGTATTATCTAAAATCAAAGGTAACTATTCAACAGGTGGTTTGAAATTAACTAACAATTCGCATTTAATGACGGAGGGGTTCCATTGGGTGACAAGAGATACATCAGAGACGCCCTTCATGGTGACATAATATTACCAGACCATGTTAGAAGAATTGTTGATACTCGTACCTTTCAAAGACTTAGATATATCCAACAACTTGCCACCTGTCACTATGCCTTTCCATCAGCAACTCATAGTCGCTTTTCCCATTCATTAGGTGTGTTTCATCTTGCTACTAGAATAATTGAAGATTTACGGGAAAGGTTCCCTGGGAAGATTTCTGATGAGGATGCTAGATTAGTCCCTATTGCTGCTTTGTTACATGATATAGGCCATCCTCCATTTTCTCATATGTTTGAGACTCCAGATGTATTTGCTAACTTCGCAGGCCATGAAGAATGGGGTCGAAGGATGTTAGTCGATGAAGAATGTGATATTTCTGGTGTGCTAAGAGATTTATTAGGTGATGGCGTTGAAAGATTATTGGCAATAATGAGTGGAGATGGAGTCGAGCCATATTTGCATGAAATAGTCTCCAGTCAATTAGACGTAGACCGTTTTGATTATTTGTTAAGAGATCAATTGGTTACTGGTACTGATGTTGGCGGATTTGACCTTGAAAGATTGTTACGTGCCATCAATATCTCTGATGATGACCATCTTGTTGTAAGTGTATACTCCATATCTGCAGTAGAGGCTTATCTAGTTACTCGCTGGCACATGTATCAGTTAGTTTATTTCCATAAGTTGAACATGCTAACTTCAGTATATTATGTCCGTGCTCTAAAAAGGGCAAGGGAATTACATGAGAGTGGCGACTTACCTTTATCATTAAAAATGAGAGATATGCTTTCAAATCGCAATCTTTCACCTTACCGTTATTCACAACTTACTGATTCCTTTGTGATTGCTGATGTATTCCAATGGTCTGACCATGGCGACCCGATATTATCTGATTATGCTACAAAATTATCTAGCCGTGATGGTTTTCATAAGCGTTTGAGGGTTGAATTAACTTTTGAGAATGTAGTTCAAGTATTGGGGCCATTAGAAGATTTATTGCAATCATCTGGATATAATCCTGAACATGATTTGATTCATGCACCACTTCGTAAGGAGGGGTATCTTCCTTATCAAGAGGGTATTCATTTAGATGATGGCAGAGATATTATGGAAGCCTCGGCATTAATTGAGTCAATATCAACCGAATTTGCTCGTTCAATGATTTTCGTTCCTTTAGAAATTAGAGATCAGTGCGAAAAATTAGTGCGTTCAATCATAGAGTGATAAATTTTAGTGGGCTCGACCGGATTTGAACCGGCGGCCACTCGGTTATGAGCCGAGCGCTCTAACCAAACTAAGCTACGAGCCCTTAGCCCTCCGTTAGGGCTTCCCTTGTTCAAAGTTGGGTTTATCATAGTGTAACACTAATGGTGAAATATGATTAATTCAGAGGAGGGTGTAATGGCACAACCTAGGCGGGGCTCTTTGTTGCTTGCTATATGTGTGGTCTCACTTTCGTTTTCTGTTTATCCTACTGCTTCTGCACAACTAGGGAATCCCAATCCTGACATCAATATAGATTGCCCTGATGAAACTGTTGAGATAGAGGTGGGTCCGGGTGATTCTAGAGTGGGGACCGTACAATGTACACTCGAAAATCCTTCAATTCACCAAGAAGAAGTTAACATTACAGTAGATCAATTAAATCTTGACATTGCATATCCAGGTACAGTTTCTGTTTCTGCTGGTAGTGAAGAGACATTCTCAATCACTTGGTCAGCAAAGCCGGGCGCGGGTGTCGCAACATTAACTAGTGAAGTGGAAGTGATTGTTTCATCATTTGGTGTGGGGGCTCCTTGTTTTACTTGCACCTCTAAGAGCGATTCCGTTAAATTGGAAATAATGCCATTCGGCAGGCCTACTATAGACATGGTACCCCAAGAAATTTCCTTAGATTATGGTGAGTCAACGACACTAAATTTCACGGTTCAAAACTCAGGTAATGATGAGGATACATTGCTAATAGGTATGGATAATCAGAGTGGTTTAGAGGAGTTTGGTTTCACTTTCGAATATTCTGTAAGTACAGTAAAATTACAAGTGAATGGGACGAAAGATGTGGTCTTGACAATTACCGCTTCAGAAGAAATTGCAGATGGGTCATTCACAGTCCTATTGCAAGTGTCTAGTGAATTGGCAGATGAATCAGGTGATTCTTGGGTAGTGGAAGAGAATTTTAGATTACAATCTATAGCTCAAGAGGAGAACTTTTTGGCAACATCAGTAGATAATGTTCCTGCTTGGGCTATCACTACTGCAATGGTACTTGCCGGGTTAGCAGTGGTGGGTGTAATTGTGGTTGCAGTTAGGTTAGGGATGTCCAGAAAATCAGGTGGCGATGTTGATTTTGATTTTGATTTAGATGATGATTTTGATTTAGATGATGATGATGATTTTGATGATTTAGGTTTAGATGATTTGTGATATCTGAATAGTTCAATTTCACTCTTTATCCCCATATCCTTATATTGGGATGACGGTGACAGTTCACCATAGGTGACTATGATGAACGGAAAAGCAACTCGCACAATGATTCTCATCCTAGCAGTTTATGCTGTAAGTATGTGGGCTGGCGCGGCAGCAACTAATGTTGCGGCACAAGGTATTTCGCCAAACCCAACTGTGAGCGTTTCTTGTTCTCCTGCTGCTATTCCAATCGAGGTTCACCCAGGGGCTGCTAGGACTGGAACTACCTATTGTACTGCAACCAATCCAACACAATATGTTGAGGATGTAACAGTAACAGTTACTGCTGGGGGATTAGCAGTAGCTCATCCGGGTTTGATTACTGTCGGCGCCTATGATTCAGCAACTTTCGAAGTAGTCGTTCGTGGTGACAACAGAATGGCAGAAGGAAGCCGTTCAATCACAATTACTGCAAGGGTCACCTCTGCTAGCGGAGTTCCATGTACAACCTGTCCATCTGTTCAATCTTCAGTCATGGCAACTATTATGCAATTCAGCCGTCTTAGAGTAGAAGCAGAGGAGCCTTTCAAGCAACTACGTCCAAAGGTTGACTATATCTTTGAGTTCAAGGTATACAATGATGGTAATGCATACGATCGTTTTAATGTTGAAGTATCCAATCGTGATGATTTAGAAGAAAAGGATTTCCAGATTACTTTACCAACCATTAGCACCGAAATTGAACCCCAAGCACCAGCAGATAAGATGAGGGTTATGATTCGTACTCCTAAGATTCAAGGTTGGACTGATGAGTACCATCAGTTACAATTTAGGGCAACTAGTGAATATAGTGTAAGGACTGAAGGGATTCCTAATTACCAAACTCAGATGGTCACTCTTTATGTGCGCGGAATTTACTTGCCCGGTTTTGAGTTGTTACCATCTCTTTCTATGATTGCTCTTGGTGCTGCATTTGCGTCACGCCGTAATAGGGAAGAAGAAGTAAATGAGGCAATTCAGCCTTCAATACCATCTTTTGGGATATAAGTAAAAAAATCACCTAGTGATTTTCACTTTTTTGCACATTTTGATGGTTTCTGGCTTTTTCGAATACCTTTTCAAATCAACATTATTGCAGCACCAAGAGGCAACGGGTTGATAATGTCTTGAGGTCCCACCATGCTATTACCTAAGGGGAAGAGCATTATGTCTGGCGGATTACTTGAGAAAGCAAAGAATCAGGATACCGGGTCTGCAACCGATGAGGTTGAGGCTGTGGTCGAAGAGGTTGGAGTAGCTACCGATGGCGGTTTATTGGGCCGTGCAAACGCTCAATCGGCAGGCGGAGAAGGAATGGATCCAGCAATGATTAAGAAAGGGGTAGCAGGGTCTTTGGCTGTATTGTTAGTACTGTTTATCGGTTATCAATTTGTAATGGGTTTCACCTTTGGTGGTTATAGCATTTCAGTTTCTGATGTGGAAGTTGATGAGGACGACAACAATCTTCGTGTTCAGGTATTCATTGGAACACCTATGTTCAAAAGTTCTCCAAGCGGGGACATGAGTATGACTATAAGTTATGGTTCTGATGATGTATGGACCGGTTCTTTTGCAGCAGACTCAAAATTGAGTTGGTATGAAGTTTCATTTTCTGATTTTTATCAAGGAAACTCACGAGGCGCCTCATCTGATGGTAGTGATATCGTATACAGCGTTTCAGTAACATTGGAAGGTTCTGACTCGGAATCGTATCCTATTTCAGGAGAAATATCAGATAGAACAATTGATTCAGTTGATGGTGAATTATCTCAAATCACTCAAGCTTGTGATTGTGATGAAAAGAATGACTTAGACCACCTAGGTGTAGCAGTAAGGGTTGGTGCTGGTGCCTTAGATCCAGTACAAAGTAACACTACTAATTTGATGATGCATGTTGACTCAGATTACACTATCACTGCAAGTATAATTCATGATGGGTCATCGGTATATTCGTTTCCTACAGTTTCTGTAGATGGAGCATCAGCATCTTGGGATGGTGGTTCTGGAATAGTTGAAAATTCTTGGATAGAGTTAGAAGGCGAAGGTTCCTCATCTAATGCATTTGGAGAGGCAATTAGTTTTGTTAATCGTGATGATTTCTATCAAGGGGATGACGGATGTTACATTGTGGAAGTTACAGTGATTCATAGTTCTCCTTTTGGTGATGATGTTACTGGTACTTCAAGTCAAGGTTGGAAATTTTTCTGGGAATATAACGAGAGTCGAGACACCGATAATGAAGATGGTTCAACAGACCCTTACAAACCAGCCGAGTCATGCTAGTTTCATAGGTCATCTAGTTCGTCTAGTTCATCATCGTCTAAATTGATAGTAATTGTACTGGTTTTTTCGTTACCAACGCCGGCAGAAAAGTATGCTACAAGACCTAATCCAACGATCATTGCAACAAGGATACTAATTAGCATCGGGCTCATTCCAGGGGATGCAACCTCTTCAGGGCTCCAAAATACTGTTTGACTTTGAGTTCCTAATCCACCCAATGCCCCTTCAATCACAACTTGAGATGGTGTTAGTGGATTGCAATCTAATGTTGCATTTTCATTCTCAGAATGGCTCCATTTCAACTCAACTGTAGATGTTTGCCCTGCCATGACATCAGTTGCTGGATATGTTGGGCTAATGTCTGCTCTTTGATCTTTGACATAACACTCAATTGCAACACTATCTATGTCATCACTAGAACTACCGGCATTAGCAGTGCCTGTATTTGATAGTGTAACTTGAACAGTGGCTCTCTTTCCAATTGGTGCTTCCTTAGTAATTTCAACTGAAACAACATCAATTTTTGGTACTATATTAATCTCAATATTTGGATTTACACTTTGTTCTAATGCTCCGCCAGTGTCATAAAATGTTCCCCATGCTGTAAACCAAGTGATGTTGCTGATTGTAGATTGCTCAGTCCATACAGTTCCATCAGCATAGCCTATTTCAATTACACGCGGGCCTTGTTGATAATTTGCAGGAACTACGAATGTACCATCAGACATAGATAGCCCCTCCATCGTGCGTTCTTGAGGGCCAATTCCTGAAAGTGTGAATGTAATTCCTGACCCCGGGAATTGAAGTATTTGTTCTGATAGTTGTCGTTCCCAGAAGTCAACAATTCCTCCTGTTCCATTTACATTATTAAGAGATATTGTGGCTTCATTATCTGCTAGAATATCGTGGTCATCCCGACTCCCATTAAGGCCCCCTCCGTTCATAGTGATACTAGAACTAGTTCCGGAAACGGTGAGTGGTCCACTAGCAAGAATATCAGAATTAGTGCTTTCAAATTCCCCGTTGATTGATATTTGTGCACCGGTGATTGTCGCATCTAATGCACTCAAAGATCCTCCTTCTGCAATGTTAAGATTAAAGCCGGAATCCCCCCTAAGAAGCCAACCAGAATGCTGTAATTCGGTTGCTTCGTAGATATTATCAGATAGAGTTCGGTGCACTTCAATTCTATCTATAACTAATTCACCATATTCACCTAATATTGCTTCGAATGATAACGTACCGCCTTGGGCTAGCGGATTCACAATTCCCCCAATCATGTTGTGCGAATCACCATCCATGTCATCTTTTGGTCCATCATTCCATTGTACAGTATAGTTGGAAAGGTTATACCCCGAGGCTGAAAAAATTTCAATATTAAAAGCCCCTAAAGATTCAGGTAAAAATAGAGTCGCCTCATCTCCGTATGCAGTCCAAAATTGTAGGTCAGTTGGGGGGTTATTTGCAATTAAACTCCCACTGTTAATTTTCAGGTTACCTTTGACATCAATTGATGAACCAGATTCTATTGTGATATCACTATCAATTGTTAGGTTGGCTCCTGCCGAGATGACTACATGACCATTCATGTTTGTTGTTTGGTTCCAAGTAGTATCTGTTGTGATTGTTGTTGTACTGCCATCTGAAGGAGGTGTTGCTGCAATAGATTCGTTGGCCATTGTAAGGGTCATTAATACAATCAAAAGTGCAGCCATTATAGTGAACTGTTTGGTCTTCATGGCAACCTCGAAACATGTTTAGGACATGAAACCGCCGATTAGATGGTTCATTTATTTAGAGTGCTGTGCACTTCGCCCCAATATGGCGTCCTCTGTATTGCCTTGGGATAATCTCCTTCTCGCCCCACTTCTGGTTCTTTGGTTGTACCTGCCAGGTTATTTATCCAATACGGCAGCAATGCTTGGAGGAAAATGGATTCCTGATATGACTGGGATTCCAGTGAAACCTATTGATGGTGGGAAAGTCCATTCTGATGGGAATAGAATATTGGGGGATGGGAAAACTTGGAATGGCTTGATTGGAGGTACAATCGGTGGTGGGTTTTTGGCTATTTTAACTCATTTAATTGCTAAAGGAAACCATGTTACATCTGCTCCGTTCCTTGACCCACTTGGTTCATACGGTACATCTTCTAGCGTAATTACTGATTCATGGTTTTGGATTGGTGGTGAATGGGGCTCAGCTTTCATTCTTGGTTGTGTCTTAGGATTAGGTTGTATGGTTGGTGATTCAGTTGGTTCATTCATTAAGCGTAGAAGGGGTTTGAAGCGCGAGGGTGAAGTCAGTAGCAAAGCGCCATTATTGGATACTCTTCCATTTGCCATTTTCACATTTATATTTGGTCAATTATTTATTAGTGGTTCAATAGTAGGTAGTTCTGAACTTCTTGTAGGCATGGTAATCCTCTTGATTTTAACTCCAATTATCCATCGTTCTTTCAACGTTTTAGGATATAAATTGGGCCTTAAATCAGTCCCTTATTAGATAAAATTCTAGTTTTTATTAATTGGGATGGATTGTGGTATTACTTATGTCCCTCCTTTGTTTCGAATCTTTACAATGGAAGAGGCGACGGTGCTAGTTGTTGGTGGCGGCGGTCGGGAACATGCTTTGACAATGGGTCTAATTGCCTCTCCTTCAGTGGGTGAGGTTCACGTTGCGCCAGGTAATGCCGGAACTTCACATGTGGCGACAAACCATCCTATTTCAGTGGGTGATATTGATGCAATAGTTGGGTTAGCACTTTCTTTAGGTTGTGATTTGGTAGTAGTTGGCCCCGAGGGGCCATTAGTAGATGGTTTAGCAGATCAACTGAGTTATGCAGGAGTTCCTTGTTTTGGGCCACATTCCGAAGGTGCTAATTTGGAAGGAAGCAAATTGTATGCTAAGAAAACAATGCAAAATTTGGGCATCCCTACAGGCGGCATTCATCTAATCAATTCAGTTTCTCAGATTGATTCTGCTCTAGATGATTTTAGCCCTCCGTGGGTGGTAAAGAGGGATGTATTAGCAGGTGGTAAAGGTGTAGTTGTGACTTCTCAAAGGGATGAAGCTTACTCCGCTTTATCTGAGGGGCTAACTATAGATGGATTTGTTTTGCTAGAAGAATTTCTTAGTGGCGAAGAAGCAAGCATGTTGGTGATGTTAGATGAAAGTGGCTGGGTGGCTCTTCCTGCAAGTCAAGATCACAAACGTGTGGGTGAGGGTGATACTGGTCCGAATACTGGTGGTATGGGTGCATATGCGCCTGCTCCAATTGTAACTAAACAGGTTAGGGATAAGGTCTACTCTCGCATAATCAAGCCCATGCATGATTGGCTTTCAAGCCAAGAAAAACCTTACCGTGGGTGCCTCTATGTAGGGCTAATGATAGATGAATCAGGAGATCCTTATGTTGTTGAATATAATGTTAGATTTGGTGATCCGGAAACCCAAGTCACAGTGCCATTGATTTCTAGTGACTTGTTTGAATTACTATATTCTGTTGCCACAGGTGATCTTGCCTCGCATAATCCTACATTCACTTCAGCTCATGCAATGACCGTTGTTCTAGCTTCTGAAGGATACCCGGAAACTCCTCGTAAAGGCCTACCAATTAAGATAGAAACGGGGCTTATTGCACATGATGACGGGGGTGCATTTATTCATCATGCTGGAACTAAGTATGTGGAAGGAGAAAAACTAGTATCATCAGGTGGCCGAGTATTAGCTTGTACAGGTATAGCTCCTAGTCTTGTAGAGGCTAGAGAACTTGCATATTCTCTCATGGATGGCATTATTTTGGAAGGTTCTCATTATAGGACGGACATAGGTTTTAGGGCTTTATGAATTAAAAAAAGCCATCGTAAATCTGCTCTATTCGCCCTCACGTGCGCGTGCACGTGGGTGCGCTTATTCGGTAACGGTTAAAAAAAGGGGTCAGGTGGCGGCGACGCTGACAGTCGATAGACTGACAATAACCGAGGTAATAGAAATGGAAAACGAAGCAGAAGCACCGGGGCCAATTAATTTGGCATGGGGTCTTGCTAAAGCGCCATTAGCAGCATTGATTTTGTTGTTGATGACTATGGCAATGTATCCACTTGGTGTGACTTATGATAATGAAATTGCGATAATGACACAAGTGTTGCCGTTCGTGCTACTAACGATCGGCGCTATGTTTGGCAGTGTGCCGCGTATCGTCTTTTCCCACCTCGGGGTTAAGCCTGCGCATGTCACATTGCTGATTTACGCGCCACTTGTAGTGGCAGCAGCAATTCCACAACTGATTTTAGGTAATACATTACTAGGTGTGTTATTTTTATTATTGGCATTCGGTGTTCACGTATTTGATAGAGCGGAGCGCCATGAAGAAGCTACAATCTTTATTTGGATTGTAATGGGTTTCTATGCAGCAATATCATTTGCTGCCGTAGCAGCACCAACATGGGATGGTGTACAGTACGTCGAAGGTGATTGGTTACCTGTATTAAATGATGAAAGTGTGTGGGGTGCAATTGATGGCCATCGAGAAGCCACAGCATATCTTTTCTTCAATGGGTGGATAATTGCTTCTTTAACCGGTGTGCTTGTTGCTCTATTTTCTAGAGGAAGGTTTGCTAAGCCAAGCAATAGTGGTTGGTTTTCAAATTTACCTGACCGAATTGACTCTAAAGCATTCGCTCCTCTTTACGCAGGGTTTGGTGTTTGGCTTTTCGCTCATTTAATTTCTGAAGCATCGTTCTTTTCGGTAACAGAAGTAGAGAGAATCACAGGTTCAGGTATTGGTATTTGGTGGCCATTGTTTACAGGTGTTTTATCACTAATTGTAGCATACTGTTTTGCAGAGAATTTGAGGACTCGCGGTTCTCTATTGTCAATGAATTGGATAATTTATTCTCTAGGTTCATTTACTGAGAAAGGAATAATCATGTCCGGTTCAGAAAGTTGGCATTCATATTTTAGTGGACCTAATGGAATATTTGTGTGGTTCTTTTTGTTTTTCTGGCTCAATGTTTTAGCCATTATGATGACTGTCAAAGGGAAATTAGGTGATATTTCTCCTCGTAGGAATCCAGGCATGGCCAAAAAATTCTGGTCCGATAATTGGTATGGGATTACAATTGCAGCGGCTTTATTTGTTGGGCTATTAGTTCGTGTAGTTTGGAATGTTCTTCCTTTCATGAATTCTAGTGGCACACATGAATGGGATTTGACAGGTGGTTCTGATCCTTGGTATATGTTTAGGACTGTTGAATACATAATTGCTGAACATAATCATTTCATTATAGACATGGACAGATCATATCCATTAGGTGCCATTAATCCTCGTCCTCCACTATTTTCTTGGAGTCTTGCACTAGGCGGCATGTTGTTGTCACCTTTGTTAGATATGCCTGTAGAACAAGCTGTATGGTGGTCTGTTGCTGGATTACCTGCTATTTATGGTGCACTATGTGTGCTCCCAATTGCAGCGATTGGAAATCGCTTCTTCGGTAAACCTACTGCTGCGGTTGCAGCTTGGCTGATTGCTTTGATGCCGGGTCATGTTGGGCATAGTACGTTTGCTCTTGCTGATCACGACGCATTTGCAATTTTATTCCTATCTCTAGGATTCTATTTCTGGTTACGTGCGGTAGATGATGCTGGGGATGATAAATTAGTTGAAGGCGCAATTTGGTGGCCTTCTTACTTATTGAAGGGTGTTAAAGCAACATTTGAGAAGAGGAAACCCGCAATAGCTAATGCAATTCTTTCTGGTGTGGCATTCTCTACTGTGGCATTGGGTTGGAAAGGTTTCGTATATGGTCTTGGAATTGTGTTCCTTGCATTCTTTGCTCAAATTGTATTGAATTTATTCCGTCGTCGAGATAGTATGGCATTGTATGTTACAGCATTAACAATGATGTTGGTGACTTTCATCCTACCTTTGCCATTCTATGCTCATATGCAGTTAGGTTTGATTTGGGACGCAAGTGGTTTCCAACCAATGTTTTACATCATTGGTTTCACATTTGCAGCAGGTTGGGTTGCAGTGTCATTTAGAGACAAACCTTGGCTCTTGGTTCTAGTTAGTGGCGGTGCAATTGCTGGTGTAATTTTAGGTGCATTGTATGCTTTACAATATTTGGAAATTTACAATGGATGGGATGTACTAACCACTGGTGGTTATTATTTCTCAAAGAACAAGGTTTTCGGAACAATTGCTGAAGCACAGGCTCCTAGCCGAGCTATGCTATTTGCCTCATTTGGTCCAATAGTTGCATTAGCTGCCCTTTTTGCAGGGGTTATAGCATTCTGGCAAGGGATTAGAAATCGTAATGGTAGTCGTTTAGTTTTGGCAGTCTGGATTCTTGTTGCTGTTCTTATGGCTTGGAGAGCTGGAAGGTTCGTCTTCAATGCTACTCCACCCGTTGCGGTTATGGGTGCTTGGGCATTTGTGATCTTTTGGCAGAAAGTTGGAGGTACAGAATTTGGTAAAACATGGCGTAGAATGGGTATTGGTTCACCTAAAGCAAGATTTTCTTCAACAACCAAGACTGCTAGAAAATACCCTGGCGTTGTAGCAGTTTTGATGATATTTATGTTAGTTGGCGCACAACATGCAACATATGGGATAGATTCAGGTATTCCTTCTGGTAATTCAAAAGCAAAGGACATAGATTCTAGTATTTACAATATTACACCTAGTATATTGAGGGCTGAAGATCCACTCTTTGGCTGGTCTATTCTTGACTCAACTCCTTACAATCCACCAAGTAGTTGTAGAGGTTTGACTAAAGAATCTAGTTGTTGGTACATGGGTGCATTTGGACCAGGGTTCAATAGTTTGTATTGGAATGAAGGTTATCAATGGCTTGAGGAACAAGATAAAGATGTCCCATTTGGTCAAAGACCAGCGTTCGTTTCATGGTGGGATTATGGATTCCAAGCTTTAGCCCAGGGGCAACACCCAACTGTAGCCGATAACTTCCAGTCGGGAATTCCCGCGGCAGGAAATATGTTATTGGCTCAAAATGATCAAGATTTACTTTCTTTGTACACTATGACAATTGCTGAAGGTGATTTGAGATACAACGACGGGCAATTTACTAATGATTTCAAACAGATTTTGAGGCAACAATTTACTAATGCTCAGATAGATGAATTCCATTTGTTAAATACTCTTGGCGGGGATGAAGGTGTAAATGAATTACAGGCACGTTCTTTCAAAGTAACTCGTAATGCCGGTGATGTTTCTTTAGCAGAAGGGTATTTATTGGATTCGAATGGGATGCCAACTTCTAGTATTGTTTACAGAGTTTATCAAAGTAATGAACAAATTGGTATTGATTATAATTCAGAATTTGATGCAATCATGATGTTTAATCAAACCAAAGATAGGAATGATGATGTAAATACAGGTTCTGATGGTTTCACACATCAAATAATTGGAAATTATTGGTACACTAAGGATATTGTAGAAAGTTTTGATGATGTTTCAACATCAATTCATAGACAAAATGCTCGTTTAGCATTAGGTCGTGCTTTCTTAACAACTGCTTTAGATATGGATGAATTAGTTGAATTATATCATGGGATTACTCATGATATTACATACACTGTGGCAAACTCAGAAGGTAATCCAGGTGACCTGATTAACAGAAATCACGATATTCGCTATTTTGCAGTTGATAACAGATTATATCCAACAGGTGGTTCATACCAACAAAGCGGAGGAAATCCTACCGGAATTTTCTATGCACCTACAACATTATCTGGTCTAGATCCTGAAACATACATGAAAACTTGGTATGTTACTCAAAGAGGTTCTTCTAGTTATTATATTGATATGACACAAGAGGAATATGAGGAACAATTGGAAGCAGACTATTTAGCAAGTGAATCTCAAAGTACTGAAGAAATTATACAAGCGGTTGATATTAGAATTGATCAAGAACCTGAATTCTTTGACACAATGGTCTCCCGAGCTTATGTTGGATATGGTAGTTCTCATCTTGGGTTGCCAGGTGACCCTTCGCAACCAGGTCAGCATTTTGATTTACGAGGGACAGTAAATTCGAGTTTACAGTATGCATTCCCTCTGCCTGGTGCTATGATGCCTAATTTCGTAATTGCAAATTGGTACAACCCCGATGCAACTAATGAAACTCCATGGTATGATGCAAATACAGGAGTTAAGATTCTGAAATATTATAGTGGTGCTACATTAACTGGTGAAGTTACTCTTGGTAACTTTACTACTGTGCCAAAGGCTAGATTATTAATTGAAAGGGATGCTTACAGTGGTGAGGATATGTTTGATGAAGATCCAAGAGAATATTGGATACCAATTGGTACTACTGATGCAGATGAAAATGGTCATTTTAGTTTCCGAGTTCCTGCAGGTCATATCCGTGTTACTGCATTTTCTGGCTTTGCAGAAGATCCAGAAGTTTTGCGAAATCAAGACCGTGATGCTATAGTTGCGGCACAACAAGATTTCCAGGAATGGCAGGAGTGGTTTGGAGACATTTTGGGACAGTCAGATGGTGCTAGAGAAGTAAATCCAGTTACCAGTATCCTTGCAAACGTGAGTGGTGGTAAATTGCTAGGTGAAATACAATTCACTGTTACAGGAGAAGAGGCCGACACAGATGGCGGAGCAGTCATTTCAAAATCAATTAATATTGAATCATCATCTGCAACAGGTGTTGTGTCTTGGGAAGGGCACTCATCATTTGATGGTCAAGCATTGAGTTCTCATGAATTGATTTTTACTGATATTTGGACAGAAGAAGAGTTGCCTCATATCTGGACTACTAATGGTACTGTTGTTAGTGATGCTGAGCATCCCAGAGTATTCATTGGAGACGGCGAGGTTACTTTCTCAGGTGCAGGAACAATGGTTAGTAATGGTGAGGTATTAGTTTCAGACTTTACTGGTAACTATACTAGGACAATTGCAGATAACCATTCATTTACTGGTGAAGGTTTGTATTCTGGAATTGGAGAATTTGTAGGTACAATTACTAGCAATGAGGCAATATCAACTTGTGTTAACAATTCAGTTCCCGAAGAGGAAGAAATTTGTACGATTCCAAACTCAAATCCTACGGCCTATCTTTTCTCAGGTTCATTTAATGGGGTAGGAAAAGTAACTGCTAATGGAACTGTCGAATATACTGCCACATTGTACCGTGAAACATTAGTAGGTAATGGAATATTTATTGTTGACCAATCTGATGATTCATTAGATAGTTATGGGACAATAAATGGTTCAGGCACATTTAGTGGGGTGGGGACATTCTCGGGTGACATGGTTCAACCAGGTAGTTTCCATCTTGTTGATGCTCTCCCCGGTTCATATCGTGTATACATAGTATTACCAAATGGAAACATTACTCGTTTGAGCACACCTCTTGAAGTTGATAGTTCACCTACCAGTGATGTTCAACTCAAATTACCGGCTTCTTGGATTGAGGGTGATTTGAAATGGTTTAGTGGGGATCCAATCTCTGATATGGCATTAGAATTAACAGAATTAAGTATTGATGAACCAGCCACACAACCTTGTACTGAGGTTTTGTTTGCACCTTGTATATTGTATACTGATGAGAATGGTTCTTTCGGATACGGACCAATACCTGATGGTACATATAATTTGAAAATGGATGCTGATGGTGATGGTTTCTACGAATGTGTCCCTTGGCAAACTCCCGCATCAACAAATTTCTGTGATGGGCGCGCTGAAATAATTGCTACAATTGATCCAATGAATTTTACATTGATTCAAACTTCTTCCCCAGTGCCTTCTCATTATGATTTGGAGTTCACTCTAAAGCAAGATTTGGGTGGTGGTACTGTTGAACCAGTTTCTGATGTTGATGTATTTTTCCATAGTAATTTGTTAACTGATGGAGAGTATATTTCAGCAATATTTGATAATGATTCTAGTACCTATAAGATTGAATTACCAGAGGGTGAATGGGTTGTAAATGCTTCAGATGATAGTGGTTTGATGTTATGGGAAGAATTTGAATTACTTGATAATATGACTGGAATGGATTGGATTCTACGTGAGAGTGTTAATGTCACTGGACAAATATTAGTTCAAACAGGTAAATCTGAATCGCCACAGGAGGGCGTGCCTAATTTGGAAGTCAAATTCCAATGGGGTGGCATCACCACATCAGTACAAACCAGTTCTGGTATGAATGCAGGTAATTTCTCTGTTTTACTTCCAGAGGGCGTTGCAGTAAACATGACGGCGCAATCTATTGCTAGTCAAATGTCCAATGGGACAAGCTTTATTGTTTCAGAATCTAATTCTCATATTATAATGAATATTGAATCAGGATTGCAATTAAATGGTGGGTTATATTTGTATGATAATATGACTGCATATTCACCCTATGTTCCTGGGTTCATGCCATATCAATTACATGCACACGATGACGATAGAGATGTTCATTGGTTCTTTGATGTATCAGTTGAAGATGGTAGATATTCACCTAAATTACAATATGGTAATTGGACATTGTCAATAACCGATGAACGTCTAAATGTTGATCCTGTTCAGTTATTTGTTTCTGATGAAAATATTGAATTAATGTCTCACTTTGAATTGTTTGCTAATCCAGAAAATATTACTTTAAACATTACCGCATTCTTAGACCATTCAAGAGACGGAAATTCTTCTAACGGTACCTTGGTTGATATTGATTTCTCATTAACAGCTATTTCAGGTGGTTCTGATTTGAATGTATCATCATCTGAAATGAATAATGGAAATGTTGAGGTGTCGCTTCACCCTGGTGTTTACAGTTTTACAGTTGAAAACCAGGATGTATCTAACGGTACAGATTTTGGTACTTCTTTAATGAATACAGAATATGTATTAGAGTTAGGTCTTGATAATACTACAACAGAATTTGCTAATTTATCACTTGAACCTCTTTGGAAACTTGATGGAAATCTAGAAAACATGTCAGGTGGAGTAATTGAAAATGGTACATTGAAATTTGAAGAGATGGATACTGGAGACGCATTTGAAATCATTACAGATGAAAACGGCACAATCTCTGATTATGTCCCAGAGGGTCAGTGGTTAGTAATCTTCGAGCGAAAACTGGTCGGTGCTGAATATGAAGAGTTGAGATATAATTTGACAGTGGATGAAAATTCCCAACGTTCCAACGTTACTTTTAGGACTTTAGAATCAGCTGAAATTTCACTAAATATCAATATTAGTGATTCAGGTGACCCATTATCTGGTTTGTCAGCAACTGCTACAAGTGCTAATGGGCTTGGCGAAATCACTTTGCCATTGACGAATGATCAAGGTCATGTTTTAGCACATTTGTATCCTGGTGATTGGATTGTTTCCCTCAATATTACTCACAATATGGATCGCTGGGTACTTGAAGGCCAGAGTTTGCCAACAGCCTCAGCAGGTCAGAATATTTCTGAAAATTTCACTGTTGAACACCACGTTACTTTAGGTGGAAATCTATTTTGGGATTTAGATTCTGATGATCTGTATGATTTCAATGAAGGAGTTGAAGGTGCAAACGTCACAGTATCAGGCGGAGGTCTTTCAGAGCAGGTGAATTTGACAAGTTCTGAATTAGGAACTTGGTCACTATTTGTTCCATCAAATAATAACTATACTGTTGAGGCAACACAAATTGGTTTTGGTACAGTTTCAATTTTGGCCGAGGTATCTACTACTTCTAATTCTACAGATATTGAATTAATTGCAGGCAATGTTTCAATTAATGGAACAATTGATTACATTCAAATGCAATTATGGGACGATTTCTCAGATGATGTTGTTCTTACACTAATGCCTAAATCAGGAATTGAAAGAGATTCTCGCACCCCCACGAAGGTAATGGCGCTTGATGGTACATGGGATGGAGAGTGGGTGGCTGATGTTGAGCCGGGATCATGGGTTTTGTATGCATCAGTAGTTAGTGAAGGAATAGTTGGTATAGTTTCAGTGGAAGCAGATGTACATAATGGTACCACGGTCAATATGACTATGGTTAAGGGCGGTACAATGAACATCGCTACAGAATGGGTTGATTTCACCGGAACACCTCATGATTTATCCGAAATCTCAGTCCCAGGGGCAGAAATAATTGGGAGTACTGAAATTATTGTGTCTCATGAAACAATGTCATGGAATGCAACTGTAGATTCAAATGGCGACCTCAGTATATTATTGCCTGCTGGTGATGTCAACTTTGAAGGACAATTTGAAACTACTGAACTAGGCATGGTTATGGATTATCGTGCTGGTTTATCCAGCGCAATTGCTTCTCAACAGGAATCACCATCTGCTACTTTGAGGTTTAACAGAATACTTGATCATTCTATTAGTTTCGTAGTTTCTTCAGTGGTTGGTGCAAATTTGTCTGAAGATTCAAATAATAATGTAATAGCCTTATACCATAATGATACAGATTACGAAGTGATTGAATTCACAATTGAACTTGAATATGAGGGTAATGAAGGATATGACGAATATACAATTGGCACTGTATTTGATTCAATAGATGTTGATCAATGGTCAATAGAGTTCTTTAATGGAACTGATGCTAATGGTACTGAATTATGGGTTGAAGAACTCCCTGCAAATCTAGGCTTAAATTCTAATTCATCTGTTACAGTTAGGATGAGGGTTGTAATAGCTAGCATTGCTGGAGCCCAAACGATTGACGATGGGCACAAGATTAGACTTAGATCAACTCATTCTACCGGTACTTTTAGTGAGTATGTTATTACAGTAAATATTCCTCAGACATTTTCTATTGAGATTATTTCTAGTCCAGAAAATACGATAGGTGTATTCCCTGGAGAAGAAGAAAAGGTAGAATTTATTATACAAAATACTGGGAATGGCCAAGACATGCTATCTTTCAACATTGACAAGACATGGTTGCCCGAGGGATGGAGTGCTACAGGACCAAGCGAATCTCCATGGGTGAGTGGTGAAGAGAGAGCATATTCATTCACAGTATTTGCTCCCGAAGGGGCTAATTCTGATACATTTACCTTAGTATTGAATATTAACAGTTCAGATGGCACATCATATGATCCAATTGAGATTGACGTAAAGAGTGCCAAACCAATACTAAATTTTGTTCAAGATGCTACTGGTACTTTTGATGATGGAAATGCTATTTCAGGAGAAAGTAACAAGATGATAGTTACTGTAGAAAATAATGGACTTGTTGATGCACAAAATATTAGAGTAAATGTTAGTATAACAGATAGTAAAGGAAATCATGCTTACATTTTGTCTGATCCTCAAGAAATATCATCAGGTAAAACAGCAGAATATATCATGTTTATCGATTTAGATGGAATTGGAATAGGCAAGCAAGAATTCACATTTACTTTGGAAAGTGAATTTGGACTTGATTTAGATAGTGGGTCTGATATAGAGCCATATTCAACAATTATCCAAGTTTCTACTCCCCCTATTGATTCAGTTAATGTGTGGGTTCCTCTGATAATTATTGCAGTATTTATCTTTGGATTCTTTGGATTTAGAAGAATTAAGGAGTCTTTGTCAGCGCAGATGCCTTTCTGATTTGATTACAAATTGCATTTAACCTTCGAGAGAAGGGTGATTTAGAGCGAGCCTCTCCGAGACCCTATAGGGTGGTTTGGTGATTCCGGGTCTAGAGGGTGTAGAATTGCTCCCAGAGCCTGAAGATCCGCGTATGTTGAGTACAATAGACCCGGGTGCAACAGGTTATCCTGCTGAAGCATACGGGATGGATCCAGAAATGGACCCTCAAGCTTGGAAGGGCGCTGAAGCCATTAATCCAGTTAGGCTAAGGAATAGGTTGCCTTGGGGTGGATGGATATTAGTTTGCTTCATAATTGTAGGAATAATAACATATAGTTCGTTGGTAGACTATATTGAAGAATTTTTACCTGAATCAGAATGGGCTTATGAAGAATCAGGTATTAGGGATTTGAATGAAGCAGGGTTCAGTGGCAAAGGCGTCAGAGTTTGCATTGTTGATACCGGCATAGACGTCACACACCCGGATTTGGTTAATACTAATTTAGTCGGTTTCAAAGATTTCGTCCACGATACTCAAGGAAATCCTCATGATAATGATGTTACCAAATCACATGGCACTATGATGGCTGGAATAATTGTAGCTAATGGTTCATTTATTGGGGCAGCACCTAACATTGAATTGATTGTGGCTGCTGCTCTTGGTTCTGATGGTAGTTCTGGTTCTGAAGTGTCTGTATCTGAAGCAATAGATTGGTGTTGGATAGAAATGGGTGCAGAAATAATTAGTTTAAGTTTAGGTGGTAAAACAGATTTAGTTTCCACATATGGTGGTAGTACAGAATCATCAGTTAAGGATGCATTAGATAATGGTGTTTTTGTCGTTGCGGCAGCGGGTAATCATGGTGGCGCTGGACAAGATTATCCTGACGTTACTATCCCTGCCAATGTTGATGGCGTAATTTCCGTAGGTGCAGCGCATAGAAATAATACAGTATGGCAGTTGTCTAGTGCAGGTTCTCCTACTAATTCCTCTGGGGGGATTAGAGAATGGCCAAATCAGAAGCCAGAGGTAATTGCTCCTGGTGTTGGCATTTACTCGACTTTTGTTTCTGAAAGGACTGGGGCAACTTGGTCCATAAGTGATGGTACTAGTGACGCGACAGTATATGTCACTGCATCTTTGGCTTTGATATTAGAAAGGTATCAAGGTAATCCTGCTTTGATGCCCACTCATCAAGGGGATAGATCTCCAATTAATCTTGTTAAATCTGCTTTAGCTGAATCGTGTGAGCCAGGGACATTTCAAAATCAGGGCGAACACCATTTACGTTATGGGTATGGATCATTGAATGCCAAGGATTGGTCTGATGCGGTGGGCGTTAGAATAAGTAATGCGTAATATAGAATGATATTATTTTTAATATTTGATACATTGTTATTTTATGGGCTAGAAAAATATTGATATTATTGGCTATTTATGATACTTTTTCAATTGGAAAAAGGCGTTTCCTTATAACCTAAGCCGGAAGTAGATGATTTAGAAGGTGTTGAGATGATGAAAATGAATGAACGCATGAGCAGTTTTTTACTTGTCACATTATTTGTGATGAGTTCCATGTCTGTTCTTGTTACTTTTGCCCCAGAGGTTGATGCTGCGAATAATACTACTAGTGGTGTGATTACTGGGACTGAGACTTGGCAAGGGAGTCATAGTTTGACTGGAGATGTAGAAATTGCGCCAGGAGCTAAATTAATCATTCAGCCTGGTTCAACCATTACATTTCAAAATGGTACTTTCCTAAATGTAAAAGGCAATTTATGTGCTGGTGATACATCTTGCGGTGCTAGTGGGATGGCAAGTAATTCTAGTAGAATTAAATTTATTTGGGCAACTCCTGCTAATCAATCAGCCCAGGGTCGCTGCTATTCATTGATTAACCCATCTAGTGGTCAACCATTGTACAACCCTGATCCTTCTTGTTTTGAAGGCGTATTAGTTCAAGATACAATTGATATCGCTCAAACAAAATTTAACCATGTTACAATTGAGAATGCATATGGGATGCCTCGTTATGTTTCTGATATACAAGAAATTCGTTGGGGTTCATTTATTTTAGATGGTGCTAGCCCATTAGTAACTGAAATTAATTTTAACAATATTAATACCTCTAGTGCATTGATTTTGGATTTGGCATCTCCTACATTTAATGGAGGTACTTTCCAAGTAGGTTCTGAAGAGGCAATAGAGGGATTAGCCGGTAACGCCGTTCAAGTTTGGGGTGCGGGTACTCCAAATGACCCTGTTTTGTTCCAAAGTCCCATCTTTACAGGTACTGATAAGGGATGTTCATCCCAGGATAATGGGCGTCACGTAATTTGGGTACAGTCATCATTTACAGATATTGATCATGGCGTTGTTGCTAGCGGTGATTATGGTTTTAGATATACAGATTCTGCAGGTAATTTATCTTATAACACCATATCTACAGATTGTAATGGCATAGACATAAATGGTCGCCGTTCAATGTTATCAACTGATTATCAATTAGAGGTTTTTGGTAACGCAATTACCACTGCCGACAATTCACCGGTAACTGCTTATGATGCCGCTTATGCACTTATATCATCTAATACGATGTCTGGCGCAGAACAGGCTTCAGGAATTCAGGTGGTGTCAGATCCTTATACTGGTCCTACAGAGGTACGAATTACCAATAATGACATAGGGCCAATTACTGGTTATAATGGAATTTGGGGTGTAGGTTCATTTGACATGATGGTGGATAACAACACAATTCATGAAATTAATCGTGAGCCGATTATTGTTGGTGAATACCATTACACAGACTCTGGATGGCAGGTGTCTAGTCCGCATCCAGCAAGGGCTACAATTGTTGATAATGTAATTACTAATGTCACAGGAACTTGTGATTCAGACAAGGTTTGGGGTGAATCATTTGCTTGCCCTGCATTCCATGTTTATCGTTCTAGTGCAACAATAAAGAGAAATAATGTTTCTGAAATTGCTGGTGATGCTATTCGTGCAGTTGGGTCATTAATTGATGTTCAAGATAATGATTTTTCAGTAGCTGGCGAAGGAGCTAAAGTTGTTGATCACAAACATGAATATACATCTTTAGCATTCTTTTCAGGAAATAATTGGATTGATGTTGCAGAAATTGTATATAATGTTACTAAGAGTTCTGTAACCGTACAATCAGAGACAATCCCGTCACTATCTGGTGGTGGCGCTATGCCAATCCAATTGGTTTGGGATAGAGGGCAAGCATATGAGTACAATAATTGGGACAACAAAGTATTGTTGCCTCCAACAACTTCTATGCCTCCTTTAGATTTCCCATTATCACTTCAAGCTGCAAATAATTCAACTGTTTTCACCTATGCTAATATGTCAGGTCTTTCACTATCTAAAATTCAGATTGCCCCTGGCTCTCCAAGTATTTGGCAAGTTCAGGTACGTGAGGCGTCACTTGTTCGCATTAGAGCAACAGTAGGGGGAGTTAGAGTTCCTGATGCTACGATAATGATTGAGGATGCTCACGGTAATGATATTTATAACATGCAAACTGACTCTCAAGGTTTTGCTCCTTGGGTTGCTCTTCCATCTGATTTCCATTTAGATATCAGAGGGAATGGAAATAACCCTGATGGTTTTGCAGATGATGAGGGCGAAAATTCCTGTTCTGATGGTATCGATAATGATGGTGATTTGTTATATGATTCTAATGATCCTGATTGCAATCAAGGTAGTTCTGTTCGTGAACTTTCGATGTACTATGTGACTGCTTATAAATTTGGTAAAGGTTATCATAGGTCAACATTTAATTTGACTGGGATTAATTATGAGGATACCCTTTCAATGTCTAATCTTGCCCCTTCGTTATTGGTTACTCAAGAGGATGGCCATTCATTCAAGAGAACAATAAATTTCACAGGTTATGCTTGGGATGGTAATATTGGTACTGGGGTATTTTCCAGTGACGAACTTGCACGTTGGTCTCAACAAGGGGCAGTTCAAAGAATTGAAGTCAAAACACCAGACTCTAGTTCTTGGCAGGATTTTAGGTATGCAGTTGATGATAGTGGTTCAAATGGAGAAGTAACTTACAATAACAGGCCATTTAAAAATTGGTATTTCTCTTACAATATGGAGGATCAACCAGAGGGTGACTATACATTTGATTTCAGAGCTTATGATGGGGTTGAATACAGCCCAATTGTTACTAGGACAATAAAATTGAACGTTAACCCACCTAGTATTAATGTCATTACCCCCGTAAATAATTCTGTTCATTCTACTGGTACGGTGCTATTTACTGGTGGTGCAATGGATGGATATAATGGGGCTATCAATGACATACAAGAGATTCATTTCCAGATGTCTAGTCCATCTTGGTCTACAACGACTACCACGATTTCCCGTTCTGTAGACAGTCAAGGAAATCCGATTGGAAGTCTAACTTCTTGGTCTTGGGAATGGAATTTCTCAGGTATGCCAAAGAATCGTGAGGTGTGGACTTTTACTATTTGGGCTTCCGATTCGGGATATTGTACTGAAACGGTGGATATCTGTACGCCTGTAACTTTGATGTTGGATATAGATAATGCTAATGCTGCTCCTGTAATTTCACTATTAGCGCCATATAACGATGAAGTAATTACAGCAGCAGAAGACACCATGATTGCAGGAATTGCACGTGATACCGATGGTGAAGTGAAAAGAGTGGAAATAAAGATATTAGATCCTCAAAATGGGATGATGGAGTTGCCAAATTCACCTCCTTCGGTTAATAATATAGCTCCTAATGGTCAATGGAGCACAACTTGGGATACGAGATATCTAATCCATGATTTCCATTATTTGATTAGCGCACGTTCTTATGATGGTAAATCAGGGGGTTATAGCGCTTGGGATCAAGTAGAGATTATAATTCACAATCCGCCTGATTCAGATAACCGTGCACCTATTTTCAATAGTTCTGGTTGGGTAAATGAAGTGATAATTTTCTGTGAAGAGAATAGTGAAGCTTTGGAAAGGTGTGGGAACGGAGGTTCGATTGAAGTTTCGCCTTATTTCAGTGACCCCGATGGAGACTCACTTGATTTCGATGTTTGGGACGATCCAGATGTAATTGCCAATAGTGATTTTGAGCACGATCAAAGGTGTTATGATTTAATTTCAGTAGATATTTATGGTAAGGCAACTTATGATCCTGTTTCAATGTCTTTCCTAAATGCTGACATGGACACTTGGTCATGCGAGGGAATGAAATTCATTGCCAAAGATGGTTCTAGTACTGCTTATAGTATGAATGTAGATTTTATTGTTAGGGCAGTATCATTTACCGCTGAAAGAACCGATGGAATATCTGAATTAGGTGATGATGAAATAGTAATTTTCTCTGGTCAGGGGAGGCCTGGGATTGAGGTTGTAGCGCGCTCAAGTAATACTGGACTTAGACTGAATAATACAATTGTTGACGATAATGGTACATGGACAATGGCCATAAAAGTCAAAAATTTGGAGAATGGATTGAATAATATTAATTTTGTTTATGATAAAAAAGATACTGGCAAGTCAATATCTGTTCAAGTTGGCTCTGTTGATGATGATAGCGGTCTTGGATGGATTTTATGGGCTTTAATTTCAGTAATATCATTAGTAGTACTTGCCGGGGTATTCTTCTTCTTCTTTGTTGAATTTGAAGAAGAGCCCGATGTGGATTTACCTCAGGGGAGTCAGGTGGTTGAAGAAGACCCATATGCATGGGGTAAAACAAATCAGCAACAAGCTACGGCTTCAGCGCCGGCGACCGCCCAACAGGTCGCTCAGCCTGCAGCTGCGCCTCAACCAAGTTATCCTGGCTGGAAGTGGGATCCAGAAAGTAATCAGTGGATACCTGATCAATGATTAAATCATTCAACCGTAACTATTGAATGCTAGTGGGGAAAACATAGTAGGTGGTGGAATAATGGTAGTTGCTAAACCGGGTGTGCAAGAGAGGATTCTATTGCATCTTAGGGATTATGGGGATTATTCAGGAAAAGTGGAAGTGCCTTTTGCTTTATCTCAAATGGGGATTGCAAATGCTGTTGCAATAGCTAGGAGTAATGTCCCAAGAGCTATTGCTGGATTGAAAGACCAAGGTTTGTTGATTGAAAGGCAAACTCATGTTACAGGAGTTACTAGGAAGAGGAAGGCGTATTTCTTGACTGACTCTGGTATGATTGTCTCTGAGGAGACGTGGGAACGACTTTCTAGCCATCCTGTTAGATTAATTGGAAATGATGGAAATACCATTAATACAACATTATCCAAAGCAATTGAGACCACTCCGTTTACCATTCGTGCAGTTGACGTCATACGTTACATGGATGATACTGGACTAGTAGACTTACGTTCATTAAATCCCGAATTAATAGAACGTGATTTGTCTAAACATGTAGAAAAGCAACTTGTAACTTCATTGGAGGATTTGCCTAGATTACGAAGTTTCTATGGCCGAAATAATGAACTAAAGACAATGGTAGATTTACTTAGTGCTCGTTCAACAACGATCCTTGTTCCGGGTATAGCAGGGATTGGAAAAACTGCCCTTGCTGGAAAATTGATTGAAACCTTTACTCATCAGAGAAATTTATTGTACCATAGAGTGCAAGATTGGGAGGGTTCTAGGGCCTTTTTAGAGGCATGTGGGGAATGGTTGGCAGCAATAGGTGATGATGCATTGTCAGCATACCTTACTGCTACTCCTGTTCCATCAGCACAAATGGCAGTTGATTTGATTGTAGATGCATTGGCCGAGGTTGCAGCATTAATTGTGATAGATGATTTACATAAAGTAGCAGATGATGTTCTTTATGCTGTCATTAGGGGTTTGAATCAACGTATAGATGACATGGATGAAACAGGATTAATTCTCTTCTCTCGTTCATTTAAGGAAGTTGTCCCACTTAGGGATGCAGAGGGTAAAATCACTACACTAGTAGTCCCTCTTGATGGGTTAGATAGGGAGGCTTGCAGAAATTTATTACCCTCGTTAGATCCAGTTGATGAAGTTACATACCAACATATTTACGGCCTTTCTCGTGGACATCCTTTAGTTCTAAATTTAATCAATCGTGGTTCTATTGGTACCACATTTTACGAAACATTGGAAATGTATGTTGAGAAAGAAATTTTTAGCAAATTATCAGGTGCTGAAAAGCGTTTATTAGGTGCCTTGGCAGTTTTCCGAGAACCAATGCCTTTGGAGGCGTTAAGTGGCGATGATTTGGAAACAGATTTGCTAGATGATTTGGTTGAGAAAGGCTTGGCAAGGCAAGCAGATTCTGAGATGTATGATGTTCACGATTTAATTCGAGAATTCCTTACAAGATCCTTAGATATTGGTACAAATAATGAACTGCATGCTAAAGCAGTTGAGTGGTATAGGACTAGAAGAAATAGACCAGAGGAAAAAATTGAGTTTCTTTTCCATCTTTCTCATTCAGGAGATTCAGAAGAACTGGGTGAAAAGTTATCTGTGATGGGTGCAGAATTGGTTCAAGCGGGTCACATGGAATTATTTTCCATTCTTGATTCAGTTGAGATGGAATCAGTAGGAGAAAAATCGTGGCCAATTATTCTTGAATTGAAATCAAATATTTTGTCCATGCAGGGGCGTTGGACTGAGGCCGAAGAGCACTATAACCAAGCTATTAATATGCTTGGATCAACAAAAAAAGAGGAATTGATGAGGGCCAGAATCAAATCAAGTTTAGCAGATATTTCAGTTACAATTGGCAATGTCGATGATGCTCTAAATTTACATAAGGAGGCATTGAGTTCTTTTATCAAATTGAATGATCCACGTGGTGCTGCTCGTACTTACAATAACATGGGCTACATTTATCGCAGAAAAAGAGATGAAAAGAGGGCATTGGAAGTATATGCGAATGTGGAAAAATTATTGGATTCAGAAGATGACCCCGATTTGGTTGAGTCACGAATTAAATTAGCATCAGCATTTTTGGAAATGGGTGAACTAGATCGTGCTAAAGATCACGCTTTTAGTGCCCACGATGAAACTTCAGAAGGGGGGGATGCCGTGCTTCATGCTAGGGCGAGGGCAGTCCTTGGACGTTATTATTCTAAAACAGGTGATCCCGAGCTTGCTTTGCACCATTATTCCGAGGCCTTGGGGGGTTTATCTGAGCAATCTGATAGTCATGCTGAAGTTGAAATCACTTTATTATTAGGTGAAGTATTAGTTGATAATGGGCGCAGGGATGAGGCCTTGGAATGTTACCGTGACGCCTTAGTTTTAGCAGAGTCTAATGATTACAGGATGCTAATTGGTGAGTTGCTTGCGAGGTTAGGAGAAGCAGCACCTGATAAAAGTCGTAGGATGGAATATTTGCAACGTTCATTGACAGTGTTTCGTGAGTTAGGTGCAAATTATAGGATGAGGGATATACAAACTAAAGTGCATAGAGCCCTAATGGGTTAAAATCCTGGTTGATTGGTTGTGATTACAACTTTATTATCTTGCATTACTACCCATATTTGTTCTATTCCTGCTAGTTCTACTTCTCCTGAATGAAATGTATTTCCTGTCGAAGATATGTCTCTAGTTGCTTTTAGGTTAGCACTATGATCTTGCATTATTAGTCCATCATCTGTCAACAACATTCTGAATTCGAGATTTACTGCATTTGAAAGTAGTAAATCGACTGGTTCAGCGTAGGTGATGTTTCCATCTAATCTGCTAGCAACATCGGCCCTTTCAATTGCAGCAGCGACAGAGTCTAGGTTTTCTTCCATAGCCTGTTCCATCCAAACATCTCCTCTAGCATCTTGCATTTCCCATGTCCAAACACTGAAGAATGACATAAAAGATAGCCCAAGTAGGAATGTAAGTACATATCCAATTTCAGTAGCAGCGGCCAACGTATCTCGTTGTAATTTACGATTGATTTTCATCATACCACCTCTGTAGAAATTGTTAATTGACTTAATTGAAGGTTGAACAGAACAGGTTTTCCTGCTGCATGGTAAATTGCTTCAGAACTAGAATTTGTTAATTGAACCCAGCCAACATAGTCTTCTAGTCTTTCTATTTGGCCTGGGAAAGTCAGCCAGTCTGAAGAAAAGGCAAGTTCTTGAGAAGACTCAGAAGCAATTGCTGAACCATAAGGTCCATCCCATCCTCTTCGTATTTCATGTCCAAGGACTGTTGCAAGTTGCTCTCTTTGGTTTAATTCTACAGTTAAATCAACTTCACTGCTTCCTAAAGATGACCCTTGTTCTGGCATGGTTAGTGGTACGGTTACAGCAAGTCTTGGACCAGGTCCTTCCCTTGCAGGCGGGAGTTTCAGGACATCTGCTTGAAATTCTGGATGATTGGTTCCAACAAATCCACCCCGGTATCCGATTTCCATTCCTGAAACAGAACTTGTGAATTCATAATTTAATCTTGGTAGATGAACTCCCCAAGCAGAAGCCAGTGTGTAAAGCGGATCTCCATTATTTGGTCCCAATGCTTGAATAGATATTCCTAGAGGGTGTGTTCCATCATTCCATGCTTCTTTGATTTGAGTATTTGAATGCATAGACATGTCTTTCCAGGGTAAAGTTACTTGAATCCATCCTGAAGCCCTATAGCCTATTGGTTGGCATCTTTCAAATCCATCGTGGTTTAATTCCATCATTCCATCATTACCGGCAACAGAAATTAATCTAAAGGGTGCATCATTTAGTATATCAGTAGTGTTAACCGAAGTGCGTACAAGATTTGATGCAATGGGTGAAAGAGTCACAACACGGCTATTTTTTGAATCATTAAATGCTAAGTGTGGTGTTTCATTATGTCCTAAATCTGCTATTAGGTTTAGAGATGTTTCAGGGCTAGCAGGCTGAATGATTACAAATTCATCGCCATTGGAATTAGGTGTTGAGAATGAATGCTCTAAACCACTTGACATACCACTATCAAGGGCAGGTATCATTTCCATAGAACCTGTTCTAAATGTACCTAACATATTTTCAGGCAACCAATGAATTTGAATTGGGCTGTTTGAAACTATTTGGTTTGCTTTATCCCATGGAATTCTAGTTGAATCTCTAGCAGGTATGGTGTTGTAAAGGCCGTCTATTTCAATTGCTACTGAACTACTAGATGGGTTTTCTACCAGTATGCTTCCATTTGCTGCAGGTAGGGAAAATGTTGTTCCTAACCCCCTGCCGTTAACATCAGGCCAGATTGTAGAGCCTGTGTCTTCACCCCAGGTCATCATCAATCTTGCCGGAGAACTAGAATGAACTTGTAACACGTCTCCCAATTCTGTATTGAAATTTTTATTCCATGAAGAAATTTCACCATCACTAGTTGCTGTCCCATTTGATGAATTTGATGTCCATGTAACTTGAGTTAAATCATCACTTACAAGAAATAGGCTAACTTTCCCAGGGGGTAAAGGGATGGTCCATGATCTTCCCATATTATTATCTGGGTTAGCTAAATCGGGTGTAACCAAAGTGGTCCCGCCGTTTCCTCTCAAAAATATTACTTTAAGCGGGCCATCAGATGATAACCAATTATCGCCAATGGAGGGATTATATGTGAAATTAGTGTTTAGGACTTCATCTGGTTTGAGAGTAAATTCAATATCATTTCCTTGATTATCCAAATAAATAGAAGTGGAATCCAATGGTTGTTGTAGAGTGGTTACAGGTGTGGCCAATACTGTTCCGTTTATTGCAGGTATACGATAATTCCAAATGGCATCTTTACTTGCTCGTAAATCTGAAAAGCAAACAGCCGAAACTTCTCCATTTGGGTATCTTAAACGTACAGTATTATCTAAATCTAGTAAGTCATCTAATCGCAAACTTCCATCTTCAACAAAGGATACAGAATACCATGTCCCCCCTCGTATAAAATCCCAGCCTAATTCTCCACTATGTGGGCGCAAGGGTAGCGTAGCCGAATCACCTGGCAACCCAGTTTCAGAAATACGTACTGTTTCGTCTGCTAGATCCAACATTTGGCCAGACATGGCTTGCCTTTCAACAGAGCCATGTTTTTCATTGATTACAGGAGTAATGGTTACCATCATTCCAGAAATAATTGCAAGTACTCCTGCAAATAATAATACTGTTGCGATTGCTGCTGAGACTGCCTCCTCATCGTATCTTCTTTGCATCAATATACCTCCACAGATTGCAAAGTTACTAGGAAATCAAAAGACTTATTCGGTGGGTGTAGTGTTATTCCATCTAGCCCGGATAATCTGCCATGTGGGCCAAAATCATTGTATTCATCTAATGCATCACCAGCTAGAAATAATTCGTAATCACCAATCCAATGGTGCATGTACTGAGGTTCTATTATTGGGTCTCCAGCTATTTCAAATTCAATAATTAGATTTCTAGACATTTGGTCAAACAAGGTTTCTTGGCCCTTTGAGTCAATGTGAATATTGGTGATGTGCCTACTAGCAAATGATGAGATATCAATATCTAGTAAAATCAAACTGACTCTAGGAGTCCCATCTAACATTATGTCATTGTGCAAACGCGGGAATTGTCTAACTTCGATAGATTTGGTGGGTAGTTTTTCAATTCTAGCACCATTGACTAAATTAACCTCAAATGATCCATCGCTTAATACATTGTTTAGCTTAATTCCATCAAGGGTAACTTCAACAAAACGATGTGATTTAACACCATAAATATCTTCTACCTCAATAAATACATTACCAATTAGATTGTCAACCGTAAAATTTCCTGAGCCATTTTCAATGTTGAAAGTTTGAGTGCTGTTATCATCAGTTACTCTAACAATACTTGCAGTTCTGTTGATGCTAGTTACTGTGACAAGGTTTCCATCCAAATTAACAATTGTATGATCATCACCACCAATGTCTGCTTGTATTTTCCAAGTTTCTGCATTTCTCAATGGATCCATTGAACGTGCAATTTGAGCATTTTGCTGAACTAAACCAGAACCTTCAGGTGATTGGGCTGCTATCAGCATTCTATCATTTAATTGGGTGGCTGCTACTGAGCCAGATGACCATTCACGGTTGTCTCCAATGTCTTCTATAAATGGTCCAATAAGTACGAAAACCCCGCCAATGACAACAATTACCATTGCTAGTAACATGGTGACCCCGAGAATCTCGCTGACCGCGTTTTCTCTGTGGCTACCACTCCGCCGCACATAGCGGACTCCCACCTCATGTTCTTATGGGTTCGCTGTGGTAAACATCGCCGAAGGCGATACTTCTAGTAAATTGAAAGTCAGCGATGATATAGTAATAATATGTGATTTAGATACTAATTAGATATTATATTATTAATTCTGGCTCTGATTGCCCTAAGTAATGGGAGAATTCTGGCCCCTCTTTTTTACTTATTGAAATATCTCCACCAAACAAATCATCTATCTCCATTAAAACCTCACTTTCAGCGATGTGTGGTGCATTATTTTGTTCGGAAAGATGGCTTAATACAATGCTGCGTGTGTGTTTTCCAACTACATTAGATAACAACTCTGCTGTTTGTTTATTTGACAAATGTCCTCCTCTACCTGCAATACGTTGTTTCAAGGTTTCAGGGTATGGTCCATTCCACAATTTATTGCTATCATAATTTGCTTCAATTGATATATGGACACATTCTGACATGTGGCGAATTAATTCATCATTCCATGAACCTAAATCGGTCACTATAGCGGCCCTTTCACCCGCATGGCTAGCTATGAATCCGACATTGTCTGCACCATCATGATTTACCGAGATTGGTAGTATGCTCAAATCAGAACCAAATTCTATTCTATTTAGTGTTTCAAAAATACGGCATTGGTTTACGGGGTCTAACCCCATTCTAGCACATGTTTCGAAGTTTGCTTGGATTTCAGTACCCCATTTTTTGTGGATAATAGGCGCCCCTTTAGCATGGTCTGTGTGGTGATGACTAATAAGAATTGAATCAAGGTCATCAGGTGTCATTTCTAGCATGTTCAATCTCTTTTCTAATTGCCTTCCTGAGAAACCACAATCAATCAATACTTTGCTTTCTCCAGCGACTAAAAGTGTGGCGTTGCCACTACTGCCTGAGCCTAAATGAGTAATTGATAGTGTCATCCGAGCGTCCCGCATCATCGGCACTCCTTCAATACACCCCCTTATTCTGCAGTTGTTATTGCTGTTTCAATACCATTTTGTATAGGCCGATTAGTATGTTGACGTATGAACCATGCTCCATCAGCATCATAAGGCAACCCGTAGGGTTGTAACATAGCAGCCGATGCTGTGGGTGAGCCAATGCGCAGAAAACAGACAGTTCTTTTCATTACTTTGCTATTGTTAGGAAGCCTTTCATTTGTCTCAATGACTAGGCCTTCATCTGAGGTAGATTCAGTTCATCCTGACGATACTACAGGAGAAGGTCCACCAATTACTGATACTGATAAAGATACAATCCCAGACCTTCATGAGCAGATGTATAGTACACCGCGAAATATTACTTTAGATGAAACAGTCTACACCATTAATGGATTAGATTTTGAAAATGCTTCTGATAATGAGTCTGATTTTGATAATGATGGTTTGAATTCATTGGAAGAATATTGCTGGCCCTATGATTTAGATCACTGTTTCACAGATCGTAAGACATTAACTGGGATTCCGCCTGAATTAACCGAATCAGGTATGAGGGAATTCTTGGACCCTAGGTTGGCAGATACTGATGGTGATGGCTTACCTGATGGTTATGAAATTTGGATGTGCACAAGAGAAACAGGTCAATTAAATGAATCTTCAGCTTGGGAATGTGATGGTTTTGATCCATTAAATTCTAATGATGGGCTAAATGATTCAGACCGTTGCTGGGATGGGGAGTTAGGTTGTGGTGATGGATTTGATGTCGATCGTGATGGTATAATTGAGGAGCATGAATGGTACACCAATGCTGAAGAATACAATTACGGAGCCCCAGATAATTGGACCACAGAAATCCACGGTCTGCGTTGTTTAGATTTGATGGATGCTTGTGCTGATGATGTGGTCAGGCCTACTGGTGCACCGGGATGGTTAGGTACAGATCCTCTAAGAAATGACAGTGATTTCTATTATTGGTCGGGAAGTCTTGAGTTGGCTAAGAGCAGCCGCGGTGATTGGATAATTGATGGTTGGGAGGTATTTTTTGGTCTTGATCCATTAAATGAAAGTGATAGTTTGATTGATAGCGATTCAGATGGCTGGGACTTGAACCGTGATGGAATGATAATGCCAGATGGTTCTAGAGCTACTCTTTATCTTGGGGAGGAATATTCTAATTTAGAAGAATATTTTACTTTCTTAGACAATGGTAATTGGGTCAGGGCAGGTTTGAAAACCACTTTGCTTGACACACCGGATTCTGAAGTAATGATGTACGATCAGGGGACAAGCCCTAGGATAATGCATCATGACGTACGTTCACTACAAGCAGATTATGATTTAGGTATTGTTTATGTTGGTACTAAGCGAGGAGTGAATATTTTCGAACCTAGTACTGGAGGTAGTTGGGATTTAGCTTTACCACCTGGTGGTGAATTGAATGACATGATTCTATGGGAAGACCAAGGTGGTGAAAAGAGATTAATTATTGCCACAGTGGATGGTATTGAAATTTGGCCTCTATCGGGAGATGGATTCCTAAACCAAAATAGTGCTATATCGGGTATTGAGATGGCAGAGGTTACAGGCTTGCATCAATTAGCTACAGGCTCTTCAAATCTTGATTTACTACTGGCAGGTGTTAATTCACAAGCATGGACTGTAACAATAGATGGCTCTGGGGTAACCTCAAATTTCCGTGTTGCTGATACTATGGTAGCAGCACTTGAGATGGAAAATGCAACCATCCAAGATGTCGTTCACACTTCAGTAAATGGCGGGCCCAATAAAATCTATGTTGGGACAAATAATGGTTTGTTTACTGCTTTGACGGATGATGCTACCGGCGAGTATCCTATTGTTTGGATTTTCAATCAAACAGATGCTGAACTTTATGTCCGTCAAGCAAATCCTCAGAATCTATCCCATTCTGCAAACGTTCGTACTATTGTTTTGGATGGACCTCGTCAGCCCGATGGTTCATTATCTAGTGCTCAGACTCTTTGGATTGGGACGGGCGGTGGCGTTCATCAATTTTCGTTATTAGATGAAGACGATCCAGCAATTGCGTTCTCTCGTGATAGGATGCAAAATTTAGATTATGATTTGGAAGGTGCTAATGACGTACATTCCATTCTCCCACTTGGTGATGAAGTAATTATTGGTTCTAGGCATGGGACTTGGGTGCTTCATGGCGATCATGCGCGTGCCCTTGGTGTTAATGAACAACAAACAAGGATTCCTGGTTTTGTTACCGAATTATTAGTTATGGATGTAAATGGCAATGATACAATCATTGCAGGATTAAACCCCGGTCAGTTTTCCAATCGTATGTTAATCAATCCATTTAGCAATGATTCTGATATGGATGGTATGCCTGATGGTTGGGAAAATGCTCATGGTCTTGACCCAACAGATCCATTTGATAGAGATGAAGACCTGGATGTTGATGGAATAAACCTTAATCCAGCTGTCGATAATTTAATAGATCACAATTGGACAAATTTAGATGAGTATAGGTACATAGCTAGTACTCCTGAAGGTTGGAATGGTACTGATCCAAGATTATCTGATACTGATGGAGATGGGTTATTAGATGGCTCTGAATATTGGGGTTGGTTCTATGAAGAGACTAATTTCACTTGCCACTATGAGATTGGAGAGTATGTATGCGATGAATTGGAAGGTCAGCAAGCAGCCCAAGTGTATGCGGTGGGTTATCCTGGTACACAGGCTAGCGGCGGTACAGATCGTACCACTGATCCCACTAATCCTGATTCTGATGGTGATGGAATGCCCGATGGGTGGGAAATTGCTAATCGTAGATGGATTGGTACTGAATTTCACGGAGGTAATGAGTGGTCTTTGAATCCGATGGACCCGACAGATGCGTCTAAGGATGCAGATGGTGATGGTTTGAATAATCTATGCGAGTATCAATGGGAAATGTTGTTGCAAAGCGCTCTACAAAATGGATTACCTGCTTATGGGGAAAGTGCAGAGGCTGTTGCATCTTGGACAAAAATAGATCCTAATAATCCTGATTCCGATGGTGATTCTTTACCCGATGGTTGGGAATCAAGATATTCTTGTTCTTGGCTAGTTTCAAATGTTGGAATTAACCCATTAAACGGTAGTGACGCCCTTTCTAACCCTGATGGTGATGGCTACGACGTGAATCATGATGGTAATATTACTGCTGACGAGGAGTTTAATAATTGGATGGAATACCACATAATGAATGACCAAATTTTTGGTGACTATACTGAATTAGGTATTCAAATGCCTCATAATTTCACGACATCATTGTGGAATGATTCTTGGATATCAAGCGCTTCAAGGCCCTTTGGTGAATTTGTCAGTATGAATACCCTTTCATTTGTTCCAGGTTTAATCTTGACAGATCAAGGTTCCTCAGATCCTCTATCACCTGATAGTGATGGTGATGGCATGCCTGATGGTTGGGAGGTTTGGTTTGCTCGCTGGGATACCTTTGATTCCAAGTGGACACTCAATCCGGTTAATGAAAGTGATATTTTTGATGATAATGATGGTGATGGAATGACAAATTGGGAAGAATATAATTCCATAGATGCAATCCTAACTGAAACAGATGAGAACCAGACTGCTCCTCAATATCATCCTTTCAAACTTGGTAATACAATTATTTTGACACCATGGAGCCAAGCTATTGGGACTCAATCATTTGGTGCTTATATCACACCAGATCAGTATTTGTTATCAGGTCCGACTTGTGATCCAAATAATCCTGATAGTGATGGTGACGGTTTATTGGATGGGATTGAATTACTGTTTACTCAGTGGAATTCGACATTCCAAAACTGGACTCTGAATCCGTTAGTTGTCGGTGATGGTGGTGGTGATGGAGACCAAGATGCATTAACTGATTTCCAAGAATTGAATTTAACTCAGGAAAACCCCCTTAATGGTGGTTTAGCACCCCCCGATGCACCTAAAATGTGGGAGGAAGCATACGCTCTAGAGCCGCAGAATTTTACAGGCAGGGTTGAAACAATTCTTAATAGTAAGTTAGGTAGGGCTTATTTGGCACTACAACAGCATATAGAATGGGTAAATACTGGCTCAGCCGGACCATTATTGTCTACATTAATTGGAATTACTGATCCAACCAATAATGATACAGATGATGATGGGATGATTGATGGTTATGAGTATTGGTTTACTGAATGGGATTTGGATGGTAACCGCTGGTCAATGAACCCTCTTACTCAATCAGATATTGATGCAGATTCAGATGATGACTCATACGATTGTGATGGTGATGGAATAATCCAGATGTCTGAAAGATATACTAATTTGAGGGAGTATGAGGCACGTTTGTATGGTAAAGAATCTATGAGGTACTCTTTCCCTCCAGGTATGGGTTTGATTGATTATGGTGATGATGCCATTACAGCTCAACAAAATGAAAATGGTTTGACTTGGTTGCAGGCTAGGCAAGTAATTGTCAATATTTTCGCTTCTAAAGATGTGACTAGTGCAGAACGACTAAACAGAATAAACACAGCATGGTCTGATAATTTCAATATCAGTTTATTTGGAATTTCAGATCCAACACATCCAGATAGTGATTTAGATGGTATCCCTGATGGTTGGGAGTTTTGTTATGGCACTTATGATATTGTAATGCCAGTTGATGAATATCGTTGGACTTCAAATCCTGTAAACCCTCTTGATGCTCATTATGATCCTGATGAAGATGGTTGGTTTGACCGTACTAGTGGTGATATGCCAGCGGTTCAAGGAAAATGGGAAAGTCATTCATTTTCACCAGGTAGTATTGATGATCAATATGCACCAGGTAATACCCCCTTATTTTTCACAAACTGGATGGAGTATGATAATGGTACACGCCCTGATTTGAATGATACCGATGGGGACGCAGTAAATATGATTCGTATTCCAGATTCATCAGATCCTAGCTTAACAGTTGATTATTATCGTAGTTGGGCTCTAACTGATGGGCGTGAAGTTCTGAAATATGGTAGTGATGCAATGCATAATGATACTGATTGGGATATGTTGCCTGATTGGTATGAATTTGAATTGGGTTGGAATGAAACAAATGACAATTGGTCCTCATATCAACAAGTTGAAGTTGTTTGGGAGCAATATTCTGTTCTTGGAAGTATTGCAATGAGGCCATTGCATAGTAATGGTGGTCTACTTGAGAGGCCTATTCTCAATTGGACTTGGGTTACATTTGATCCTACTGACCCAACAGATTCCCTTGAAGACCCAGATAAAGATGGAAATTGGGATTGTACTAATGTTGGGTGTACATATACTCCATACAATAATTTCCAAGAATTTTTCGCATTGACGAATCAATCCATTACATCTGCAACTTTAGCACGAGCAAGCCCCATTACTATTGCAGGAACAAATCCACCCATCCAGATTGTACCAGTAGAATGGTGGGAACTCAGTGATGCTTTGTTGGCTAATGGTAGGGCTAACGAATATGATTGGAATTATTTGAGGATGTATAGAATTAACCAAATTTCAGATCAATTATATGCATTAATAATTGACGATAATGATGTTGATTATTTATCAATTAATAGTAGTGATGATGTAATATTAACAAAGGGTGATTGGACAGCTGATTGGGATAGAGTGTTTGGGGATCAGTATCATATACCAAATACAGGCATTGGTGAGATGGTTTACGGTTGGTGGTTATTGGATTACAATGGTGACATGATTGCTGATGGTACGAATCCTCTAAACTGGGATACTGATGGTGATTGGTTGAATGATTGGTTTGAAATTGAAAATGATATGTTAGATGGCATTCGTGGTAATGGCCCATCACCAATTCGTTATGATGATCGGACCACTAGTTCGTCGTAATGATGTTCCACTATTTTTGGCTCCGGAGTTCTGGCCGTAGGCCAGATAATCTAAATTGGGGAGAGTTGAAAGGTTAGATGCCTTCGTGAAAGGGTGGGGAGCGCATGCTAGGCGAATACAAAAGAAGCAAAATATCTTCATTTATTATTTTGTTAATGCTAATTAGCATATTGTCGCCATTAATACAATTTTCTTCATTTGATGTAGCCGCATCATCTGGTTCCAGGCATGTTTACACATTTTCTGATGGGTCCACAGAATCAATTTCCCTCTACCAAAGTGGGCAACCTGCTACAAATATCAAGGTGGCATTGCCCAAGGGTGCTGAAGTTACAGACGTAGAAATGACCCTCTCAGGTGCATCATCAACAGGTTGGAATACTATACGACATAGTTCACAATCTGATTGGATGTCTGGAGTTAGTATTGATACAGATGCTCGTTCAGATTCCGTATCATTAGCTATTGATTCTCCCGAATTTGATTTTTCTACTCATGGTATGGATAGTGGGACAAATTATGGCAATTCTTGGCTTGATAATGGTTCATTTAGTATCCGTCAGCCAAGAACATCAAATGCTACTGAAAATAGATTTACTCCTCAAACTACTGTTTCCTCTCCCTTTGCAACTTATGGTGCAGGAGCGGCTATGAATTACCGAGGTTGGACATACGTCTCTACTTTCTCAACAACGAATCTTAACCAATTAGTTCAAAAAACCTACCCCAACAACCTTTCTACTGCTTCCAATGTTCAATTCATAGAAGGTAATTGTAACATTCCTAGCCCCACTGCTCCGTCCTATTATTCATATTATGGATTTAGAGATTGGACTATCGGTGATGATGAAAAGTTGTATGGTATTTTAGGCCTAAATAGACAGTACACCACTTCAAATGATTTGATTTTAGTTGTGATGGATATACGTTATGAAGATGTTTGGACTTGTTTGAATACTTACGATTTGTCTTCAAATTCTTATGGTCCATATACCGGTATTTCTTATGATCGTAGTCGTGATGCTATTTGGGTTCTTCATTCAGTTAGAAATGCAGTAACTGGGTATATTTTCAATAGTGATGGTACTTTCGAAAGAGATAGTAATTTGTATTTTGACTACTTTTCATCGTATAATGAACAAAATGGTCTAGTTGTTCAAGATAATTTATTTTATTTTAGAAGTAAGTATTCTTGGGCTCAAGATAGATTAGAGGCATACGCAATTAGTGGTAGTTCTACGACACTAGTAAAACAAGCAGGTGAGCGTTCAATCAGTGCCAATGGTTTCGGACTTTATTACAATGGTGAAAGGTTATCTCTCATTGACCACTATCAATGGTCTGCTAGATATTATCGTGAATATGGGACTGGGTGGGCTTATCCTATTTCACCTCAACCTGGGACGTCATCTTGGATTTCAGAACCAATAAACACTAATTCTGATGTACGAGTAGTCAATGTTGAAACATCTTGGTCAATTACATCAGCAGGAGATAGAGTTGATTATTGGGTTAGTGCTGATAATGGTACACATTGGGTTCAGGTGACAAATAATCAAACAGTTCATTTTGATTACCCCGGTAATCAGTTAAGATGGAAAACTCAACTTGTAGGTGGTTCATCAGTTTCTTGGTGGGTTTCATTAGAGTATGGTTTCAATTATCATACATCAGGAACATGGACCTCTTTACCAATTCCAACAGGAACTCAAGTAGGTAATCTAAGGTCACAATGGGTTGCTGATACCCCCTCAAGCACTTCAATTTCAGTTGAGGTTAGCAATGACAATGGGACAAACTGGCATAGTTCGTCAAATAATCAGTTAATTGAATTACAGAATCAAGGTTCAGAACTAAAGTACCGTGTTACTCATACAACGAATGACTCAACTCAATCTCCAATGCTTGAGTCATTTGATTTGGAATATGAAGAAGGATACCCTTCTGCTGTAAGATTAGATATTGGTGACGATAATGTGAATGAATACATAGGTACTGGAATACTAAATCAACCAATTGTAATTGATGGGCCAGAGTTAGTTTCTGCTTTTAATGACCATATTGACGATAATGGGGTTGGAATTTCAAACATAACTTTAGCACTTTCAGCCGGGTCACCTGGTCGGATAAAGGTCTCTAACCTTGATATCACATACAAAATGAAAACTCGTGCATTGGATGTTCAAGTAGAAGGTGGAATTTTAGTTCCTGATGGTGACAACCGTGTTGCAATGATACGTGTAGCAAAAGGGGATGAAGCTGATAGATTAACCCAAGTAAATGTTGAATTAATTTCAAATGTAAATAACAACTCTATTTTACAATGGCAAAGCGGAGATTCATGTAGTGTTTTAAGTAACTCTGATAATTTAGTTAAATTTGATGCTGCAAATTGCACCTCTTCTACAGATGGCAATGGAATAATGTCAATTTTAATGCCTATTCAATCTAATTGGGAATGGGATGATGAAAGTAATATTGAAGCATTGATTTACATCGATGATGATTTGGGTAGACAAGTAAATGGTTGGCAAACAGATGATTTAGATTTAAGGACTGAAAATGACATCGTTCTAGTTAATTTGGGTGTTGCCGATGAAACTGGCAGAGTTCTTTCTTCAAATGATTGGGTAAGGGGTGGCTTAGAGATTACCTTCCAAGGTGAGTTAATGTTTGAAGGAACTACTTATACTCCTCAAGCAGGACAATTTGACATAGAATTAACAGGTCAAAATTTATCTTTAGTGGGGGATCCAGAGGAGTCTGAAAAACAGTACCACATAGAACCAAACCCTAGTCATGGGCAGTTCTCTTTAACAATCACTTCCCCGATAGAATCTTCACCGGGCGGTATGCTTTTTAGAGTAAAAGCAACTAATTTAAAGAATGGGTCCACTTATATCAACCCTGAATATAATTCGGTCAAATTAATTCTAGATGGAAATAGTCCGTTGGTTATTGGGGCTACCCCTGCTGATGGTTCAGAACAACACAAAGGAAATCCTGATCAGCCAGTTCAAATTATTGTACAGGACTCTGTGGATCCCCCTACCTCATTAACATTGAATTATTGGAGGGAAGGGGAAGATGATTTGAATTATGATAAAATTCCAAATGAGAATGAATATGTCACATTGTTGTTAAAAACTCCTGAATTACAACCAGGTGGTTTGAATATTTTTGAGGGTTTAATTCCTGATATTATGAATGATCATGGGGAATATGTTTCATTCTATTTGACTGGTTCTGATGGTCAAGGAAATATGTTAGCTATGGGTGGCGGACCTGTATGTCTAAACAATGATGCTCCGTGTGGAGATTTACCTACCCAATCTCCTCCTTGTTGGGATTGTGATTTAGTCACATATCAAATTCGTGAGGAATTTGAACCAATGCTTTTATTGGATGGAAATACCACTATTGTAGGCCATGATGATTATGAGCCCTTACATCCGGGGATTATTTACAATGCTAATTTACGTGTTTGGGATAATAATGGGTGGGCAGATATTCAATCAGTCAAACTGGCTCTAGGTGATGATATTAATGCTAATGAAACTGCCATTTGGGCTAATTTCACTAAATTAGATAGCGGTAATTTAGAAATGAATTTAGAATCTGGCGGTTCAGGATTAGCAGTATCTAACTTATACAGTTCATTTTCTCCTTACAATGATTCAGCAATTGATTTGAGTATTCAATTTCAACTTACTTGGTTATTCCCTGAATCATGGGATTCAGATGGGGAACAGACCTTTTTACCAATCATTGAAGTGACTGATTGGCCTTGTAATTTAGATGAAACAACTCCTTGTTTTGAACACAGAAATGGTCTTGGTAATGATCGTTGGAGTTTAGATAACGATTTGCGGTTTGATTTATCTCCAGGGCATTTTACTGCAATAGATTTAGCAACTGGCCGTAATTTGTATAATGGTGGTGAGGAGCAATCTACGATAGCTGCTGGTCAAGTAGTAAGGGTGAATGGTCGTATTCTTTTCAGTGAAGATCAAACACCAGCTCCAGAAGGTGCTTTTGATATTGTAATAGGTAATTTAGAGCTAGAATGGAATGCAGTGCCTAGAGATGGAGGGGAGTTTACTACTGATATTTTAGTTCCTAATGTTAGGAGCGGTCATTTGGACATGATTGCTTGGTTGGATAATTTGCCCGGATTAGCCGCTGATGAAACCGGTGAACAACCGAGGATATTGCTTGAAGTAGATGGTAATTCCCCTCAAATAAATTCTGTTCTACCTTATGGCGATATCTCAATTTCTGAGGCATCATCAATTGATGTATTTATCAATTCTAGTGATGATCACGGATTTTTATTGGATAATAAAGCGGTATTTCATTACAAAGTTAAGGCAGGTGAATCAGAAGTTTCACGAGGTTCAAAGGAGTTTGGTACTTTGCTTGAGCAGTATGGCTTTGGACATTGGACTGGCCAGGTTGATCTTACCGACGGGGGGGTAACAGAACTACTCCCCGGATATACTGTAGATATTTGGGTTACAGGTTCTGACGCTGCGGGTAATCCATATGTTTCCGAAAATAATACTGAGTCAAGTCCACTTGCTCAGTGGTATATTACTAGAGTTGGTCCAATAGTAGAATTAACTGAATTAGATATTTATTGGTCAGATGCAACTCCAGTTTCGGGAGAAAATGTGACTTTGAATATTGCTGGTACTAATCAAAATGGAGAAGAAGGTACTCTGACTTTTGCATTGCAACAGAAGACCAAAAATGGTGATTGGGTTTATGTCGTTAATGCTTCAACAAATTCGCTTCTTAGGGCTAATGGAAATTTCACAACTGTGATAGATATGGCTACTTATGAAGTTGATGAAGAAGTTGTAGAGAGGTATCGAATAGTTGTGAAAGATGGTCACGTAATTCTAGATAGGATGTCACTTGAGCCATTGATATTACAACCTCGTGTTGTTCGTGATGGGCAGGCAATTTCTGAGCAGTTTAGTGAAAGTACTGGCACTGTTTTACTTTATGTAGCGTTAATGGTTGCTTTGATTGTAATTGTCTTATTGGTGGTAATGAATAGAAATTTAACTCAACTTGATGAATCTGACCCTGCTAATCAAACAGATGAAGTCGCAACAGAACTTAGTGATTCTCCACCCCCCCCGGATGGATTTGATCCAAACACCACCCCTCCTCCACCAGTTGGATTTGATCCAAACACTCCCCCTCCACCACCAGTCGGATTTGATCCAAATACCGCCCCTCCCCCGCCAGTTGGATTTGATCCAAATGCTAGTAATGTAGTAGTTGAAGAGGTTGAGTTAGAGGCACAACAGGATGCGCCGCAGTCCTCAGGCGATCATTATTGGACCGACAAGCAATTGTTAGATCAGGGTTGGAGTGAATCACAGATTTCCACATATAGAGCTCAGCAAGCAGAATCTCAGAAACCTACTATTTCTGGTACAAAGTTGGATTATAACGAAAAGGTAGTCCAACGGGTAATGGATAAATATGGTTTAACTGATAAAGATAAATTCTTGGCATACGCTGAATTCTTTGATGCCGATGGTAATCGTTATCTCAAAGAACAAGAGTTAGAAACAGCGGCATCTGAATTGTTGGGAATGAATTAATATTAATTCTAAGCGTAATTGTCTGTTACTGTTAACATGGATGTTTGGTATGCGTCGAAGATAGACCACAGAAATATAAGTGGCCATAACAAGCAAAATAGAAGGGGTATTTGTAGTGCAAACCAATCAAAAGCCTTACTGTGTTGACGATTAAAATGCTGACCTAAATATAAGAATGGAATTAATGCTAGAGCAGTAGCAATGAGTGGTCTCAATGCACCCCATGGCCCGACACCCCCCGTGATTTCACTAATGATTACCATGATTACAAAAAATGGTGTATGCCACCGAGGCGAATTTTCCAATTTGTCACGCAAACGTTCTGCAACTCGTTGCGAAAATTCACTGCTCACATTCATTCCTACCTGTTTTCTATTTTGAGTTAAACGGTCATTTGAGTCATTATCTGTCAAATTGTAGTATAGTGTTGTCTTTCCCAATTAATTTCAACCAATACATTCCTAAAACCAAGAGTGCTAGTGCAACGGCATATATTACATAATGAAAATCAATTCCTATTCTAGTAACTATGCTTTGTTCTAATATTGAAATACGCCATCCAATTGATCCAGATAATATTGAAGAAATAATAAGGGTCAAAGCACGCCTTTTTTGTGCAGATTCAGACTGCTCAGCAAAACTCTTGGGCCCAATTCCCATTTTTAGTACCATTCGTAGCCATAGTGGGAGTAAGCGTTTAAAATCATTAAGTGACTGAGAACAAAGCCAAAGTCCAAAACCACAACCAAGTAGTACCAAGTCTCCTTGAGACCATGCCCAATTCAGTGGATTAATTGTTGGTGCAATATCACTAATAGCAATAATAATTGAAATGAACCCTATAGCATAAATCATCGCATCTGCCAAAATTAATCCAAAATCAGCACTTCTCTGCCCATCAATTATTTCAAACCGATCTCTTGAATGCTCTAATGAGAGCAATTCTAGTTCGTCCATGGCCTTCGGCAATCAATCGATGCCATAATGGGTGCGTACCATTTGGGGTGGTTAGAACGGTTTGAGGGGTATAACTTGAGTAGCGAAGTGTGGTTAACGGGATTCAAGCCATTTGGCGAAAATATTGATAATATTTCTCAAATAGTTACCGAATCATTAGATGGTTTAAATGAAAGAATTAGTTTAGGTAATACAAAGTCACCCTTTTCTGCTGAGAAGCGTGAATCAACGATTTCTATAAAATCTGAAATTTTAGATGTTAACCAATTAGGTTCACGAATTATTTCTAGTCGTTTGAAACAAAATAATCCTCAAGCGGTGGTTCATCTAGGTTTAGCTCAAAACAGGGAGAAAATATCCATTGAAACGGTTGCCTTAAATGAACTTGATTTTACTATCCCAGATAACAATGGGAGGAAATATTCGGGATTAGTAGATGAATCTAGACATCAATTACTTCATTCTAGTGCCCCAATCAATCTAATATTGTCTGAATTTGAGGGGGATGAAAGGGTAGTAAAAAGTTCAGATCCTGGAAGATTTGTTTGCAATGAAACTTATTTCAGGTCGTTATTATCTATGTCTAAAGAGGGGTGTAAGGATCGGTTAGGCCGTCCCCTTCCAGTATTATTTGTCCACTTGCCCCAACCTGAGTATATTCCTTTGGAGGAACAGATTGAATTGGTTAAGAAAATAATTGCAATTACAGTTCAAAGGCCCAAGGTTGAGGTGGTAGGGGGTTTGCTATGTCGGCCAGATGGAACTTTACTTGCAGCACAAAGGGCCAAAGACGAATATATGGCGGGTTATTGGGAATTTCCTGGTGGGAAAATAGAGTTAGGAGAGAGTGAAACCGAAGCATTAACTCGTGAATGGATGGAAGAATTTGGATGGAAGATTAACCCAATTAGATGTTGTGAGAAGTATTCTCATGCATGGCCGGAAATGGTTGTTAATCTGTCTTTTTGGGTCTGCGAGCCAGTAGGGGAATTACCAGAAGCAATAATGACTTCACATGATCAGTATCGTTGGTTAAAGAATGATGAATTAATGGCCGTTGATTGGTTGCCCCCTGATATTGAATTTGTAAAAAGAATACAAGAAAAGGGGATTGGGAATCTGTAATCATTTGTTTTTTTCAAACCATTCAGTAACTTTACCATCTCTTCTCATTGCAAATTCATCACTAACAAATCTAGGAACTTCTAATCTTCCTTCGTGCCAAGTGGCTTCTTCAAGCCAAGATTCTAAATCGGTCCCTTTGAGGTGTATTTCTATAGTTCCTCCTAAACTTTTTTCATTAGGCAGAACATAAGAAATTTTGTTGGCTATTGCTGCCTGTCTTGATATACTAAAGATGGTTTCATTATTGTGTATATTGGCTGCCATAGCATCTAGCGAAGTATCAAGAATTCTTAGTTCTGCAATACGATTTAGGAATGTTGCTAAATCAATATCATGAAATTCCCATTCGATAATATTATTTCTAATAGGGAATTGTTTTTCTTCTATTATTGGTAATGTGATGTTCGGGAACAATTGCAATATTGCTTTGGCTACCATGTTTGGGTCATCGGCCGGCCGAACCGATGTGGAAATATGAGCTTCAGGGACTTCCATGGGTATTGGGAAGAATCGGTAGATGATGAATAATCCCCCTCATCCTAGGTAATATTGACATTCAACCCTCTATTAGCCGAGGTGTTAGTAATGGCTGAGCCGTATATTGTTACCGTCGTACCTACTTATCAAGAAGGGGAACATATTGAGCGTTGTTTACGCTCATTAATTATTCAAACATGGCCTTCAGAAAGACATCTAATTCATGTGGTGGACGGAGGTAGTAATGATGGTACGCGTGAAATAGTTGCTGAAATTGCTAAAGAATCTAATCAAAATAATGGGCCTGAAATAATTCTAATTGATAATCCAGACAGGTTTGTAGCACAGGCGAGAAATTTGAGTTTTTCTTTATTACCTTCAGAAACTACACATGTATTTGAGATGATAGGACATGTTTGGATTCCACCAAACCATATTGAAGAGAGGATGCTTGATTTGAGTGATTTAGAAGAGCATTCAGAGGTTGATTCAGATAAAATTGCAGGCATTGGTACTTTAGTACGTGAAAGTGACCAAGATTTAGGTTTGATCGGCCGTTGGATTGAGGCCACATTGCAAAACCCCTTAGCTAGTGGGAGGGGGCAATTCGCTCAATTTAGTGGGCGTGAAAAAACATCAATTCCACCATTTACAATTTACCGCCGTGCTGCAATTGAAGCATTAGGTGGTTGGGACCCACGTTTCATTACTACACAAGATTCCGAATTAAATTCAAGATTAATTGATGATGGGTGGTCGTTATGGCGTTCAGATGCGTCATACTGTAGGATGGCTAAACGAACTACGATTAGCGGGTGGCTTCGTTTTAGTCATCGTTATGGATTTTGGAGGACTAAACATTTGCTTAAAACTCCAGGTCGTGCATCAATACTCGAATTTATGCCTTGGCTTGGTCTAATTTCGACAATGATATTATATTATTTTCAGATTAATTTTGTTTCTTATGATGCCTGGATAATTCTTCCAATTGCATATATAATTGTAATTTTCCTTCATGGCTTTCTAGAATCTATTTCTCGCAATCAGCCTTCTTTATTTTTGGGAGTCCCATTATTGTTAATTACATTACATATATTCTTTAGTTTTGGTTTATTAGATGGCTTATTACGTAAAGGTAAAGCACCTAAGGACCGTGTAAATAAATAGCATATGTGTTGAATATATTTTCATCATTTTGTCACAACATTGAACCCCTATGTCACCATCGCACTAACTAGTTGTATGTCTGATAGTGATAAGAACACGATGAATGCGTGGGCATTACTAATTGTTCCGTTATTAGTTGCAGCATTAATTGGGGAGGTAATTCCTGGGATCGATTTACTTCTTGTTGAGACTTGGCAGAAGGGTGTTTACTATGCCATTGCTTTAGTAATCGGGATATTTTTGTTCCGTGGTTCAAGAAAGGTAAAAGATCACGAGTTTCATCGTGTTAAGAATATCAAGAAATTACGTAAGGCATACATTGCTGAGGATAGAGGTTTGTGGACCAAGGCTGATTCTGCTATGGCACAGCTTGAAAGAGATGCAGAAGGTTATCAGGCTAGCGATAAGGATTTAGTAAAGGGTAAGAGGGCTATGGAAGTATTTCGTACTAAGGGTACAGATGAACTAGATGCAGATGCAGATAAGGAAGAAGTCCGTTCTTTGCTTGATGAGGATCATGTAAAGAAATCAATGGCTAGGATGTCTGGTGATGGTGATCAAATGCCAAATTTATCTGGTGCAGCAATTGAAATGATGACTTCTAAGAGTTCAGGCCAAACTAACGTAGATGATATGTTAGCAGAGTTGGCTGCTGAAGATAAGCGTATTAAAGATAAGAAAGAGAAATCTGAGCCTAAGCCTAAAACCCAGCCGAAGCCTAAGCCAAAACCAAAGCCAAAACCGCAAGAGGCAGCGGGGGGTAAGATGGGGTCTGCAGGTGTTTCTAGTGTTGATGATTTGTTTGATGATTTAGGTGCTTCAATTGGTGGCGGGAAGAGTGTTAGTAAAGAAACTAAGATTTGTTTAGATTGTGGGGGTCGCAATACAATTGGTCGCGCCAATTGTAGTAATTGCGGTTCATCTTTGACTTAATATCCGGGTCAGATTCAAAACCATTGGGTATCAGCGATACTTTGTTGGTGGGGCTATGGCTAAGAGGGACTACTATGAAGTTCTAGGATTAGGTCGCGACTCTACAGATGATGAATTGAAAAAAGCTTTCAGAAGTTTGGCACGAAAGAATCATCCAGACAAGAATCCAGACGACCCAGAAGCAGAATCACGTTTCAAAGAAATTCAGGAAGCATATGCAGTTTTATCTAATCCAGAACAACGTCGTAGATACGATATGTTTGGGCATGATGCCCCAGGTGGAAGTCCATTTGGACCAGGTGGATTTGAAGGTGTAAATATTTCATTTGATGATTTATTTGGTGGTGGTGGTTTTGAGTCGGTATTTTCACAATTTTTTGGTGGTGGTAGTTCACGGGGCCGTTCTAACCGTGGTAATGATATCCTGATTAGGCATTCAATTACAATGGCGATGGCCATGCTAGGTGGCGATACAGAGTTAGAAGCTAATCTATACACGCCTTGCGAATCCTGTGAGGGTAGGGCTGCTTCAAGTCCCGATGGAGTCAAAACTTGTAGTACCTGCTCAGGACGAGGTCAAGTAGCACAAAATCGTAAGGTTGGTCCATTCATTCAACAAGTTGTAAGTGATTGCCCTAATTGTAATGGGGATGGTAGAATAATTACAGATCCTTGCAAGGAATGCAGAGGTGAAGGTAGAGAGAAGAAAAAACAAACCATCAAGTTTGGGATTCCTGCAGGTGTATCTGACGGCACTAGAATGAGGATGGGTGAAAGAGGTGAACCACTTAGGGGTGGAGGCGGCCGACCTGGTGATTTGTATATTCAAATTAATATTTTAGAACATGAATGGTATGAAAGGGATGGTTCTGATTTGCTAATGGCTCTTCCAGTTGGTTACCCTGAACTTCTTCTTGGAACTAAAGTTGTATTACCTCATATTGACGGCAAAGATATCACGATTGATGTGCCAGCGGGTTCCAACCCCGGAGATACACTTGAACTAAAAGGTAGGGGTTTTCCACGTTCTAGGGGGCGTGGTCGTGGAAATGTTACGGTGTTACTGAAATTATTTGTGCCAGAAAAACTACCTAAGAAAGTTAAGAAGAAAATCGAGGATATGCAAGATGAAATTGGTATTGACCATGATCTGATAGAGGATTTAGTTCGTCAAGAAGCCAGAAAACGTCGTCGTTCTCGTTGAGTCATTCTTCTTCAGATAAAACTGCTTTTGTAGGTACGGCAGCTACTGGCTTACCTCCGACTAGACCTGATAAAATCATGTCAAATCCCCTCGCGCTTCCTTCAATATCAACTCGTAGAAAGCGACTTGTCTTTGCCTTTAAATCACCTAGGAAGACCTCGTCTCCATCAAACAATGTTTCAGGGGTTACAGTTGAAACATTCCATTCACTACCCTCTATTGCTTGGAATCTAATGGCTGCCAAAGTCCATTCTTCATCAGTAAGTGTAACTCCAATAGTCATAGAACGAATTTTATCATTCGATTTTAATTCCCATGCCACTAAATCTAGAGTTTGGGTAGTATGGCGAATCAATGGTTCACCCCATTCAGATTGTAGATAATTCCAATCGGTGTCTGCTAATGATTCCAATGCATGTAATAGTGCATGAGGATCTTTACTATCTTCGGGGTTTGCTAGGGTTAACCTTTCCTTAAGGCGCACCAATCTTTTCTTTTCATGCTCTTCAAGTTCAAATTCATTATTTCCTTTTAATTGCCAATAAGCAATTAATAACCAAGGAGAAAGAAGTAATATGGCAACGATTATGTAAAAACTAGGCATATCTTTGGAATAATCTATCCACTCTCCTTCATCAGTTGGTTCAGATCCTTCTGGAGTTATCCATGACCAATGAATTGAGTATTCAACTTGCTTTTCACTATTTGATTCAACAATCATTAGATGGGTTCCGTGAGGCAATTCTAATCCTACGTTTGCTTGTTGGCCTTGCATTTCAGTCAAGTTCCATGAAACAGTATACCAATTATCATATGCGGTAGAATTTAGTTCAACTAATTTAATTGTACAAGATCCAGGGTCTGCTTCAATAGTTGCGGAGAACCAATTCCTGTAAGGAAAACCTTCTTCTCTAGATATTAGGTATACGTCTCTAATATCTAATCCCCCAATTGAACCAGTAGTTTCTCCCATTTCAGATTGAAAAATCGTCAATTCTAATGTGTCTGCTAATCCAGTGGGTAGGTGATCTGATGCATCTCCATGATTTCCTCCATCAAATGGCCCATGATTGGTTATCGTGAGGACCCATATAATTGGTGTGTCGCTAGTAATGGTTATGGCGGCAGCATCTGCATCAGAGGGTATGATGAAATCAAAATTTCCACTCTGATTGGAATTATTTTGAATGGTTGTCCAAGAGCCATCTCTTGCTTTGAAAGCAATTTCTGCGGGTGAACTAAACCACCAATCAACATTGATATGGCTCCTTGGACCAGCATCTAAACGAATTGAGTCAATATCACCATTGGTGATGTGTCCTGACACTGTTATGTCTGAAAAACTGGGTGAAACCCATGGGTTATGAGGTGTATCGCCAAAAGAAGTTTCTAATGATGCTGAATGTGCTGCGAATCTCAATGAATAAAGGGAAAAATCAATGCCATATGAACTAATTAGAACCCATATTTCCCCACCTGAATTTTCCACAATTATTCTCGGAATATCAATTCCCATTGTAAATTGATGTTCTGAAATAAGGTTCAAATCATTTTCACTTCTACTCCAAATTTCTATTAAGATATCAGATGAATGTGCTATAATTCCAATTTCTATCAAGTCATTCATACTAGAGTTTATTGACAATGCATCTGCATCTTCTGGTCCATCTAAAGTTCCATTCCACCAGGAGGCATTTTCATCAATGAATGTTCTATTGATTAATCCACATTCTGTAATTAATTGACATCCACCTGTATCGATTAAGGGCCATTCAGAGGTATTTTCGCCGGGGATAGGAATTTGATTGGGTGAATCAATAAATTCTCCACTATTCGTGTCAAAGAATATATGTTTGATGACTATTTCTTGATTAGTCCCTCCAAATCTAGAAATTACGATGTCAATATTACCTGCACTAAGGTTTCCAGTTAATTCAAAATTAAATCTCCCTGAGGCATTTAATGAGTTATTTGTTGAATCAGTTACAGTCAATTCTAATTGTTCACATTGGGTTTGTGAAGGGCATATTATTGATATCCAAAATGAACCTTGGCGAACATTAAGTTGCTTGTTCCAAATGTTGTCGCCTTCGGTTAACTGGATGGTTTCAGTATCTGGGGGGTTTGATTCCAATTCAACTTGATTTGACATGGGTAAAACTGCAATTAACATCAATAAGGCGATGATGAGAGGTATTGAAGGTCTGCCCACAACCTAAGCGCGTAACTTTTGACATTTAGAATCATTCAATTACAGCGCATAGGTGGCACCCATTGTGACTGATTCAACTTTGGGCCGAACAGTGGTTGGAAGGCTACGTCATGCAAGGGTAATTGCATTGGGTGATCGTAAGTCCCCATTATCCCTTACTCCTTCATTAATTGGAACTAAGAATGATCTTGATTATACTGATATAAGTACTAGTTTAATGCCATTTTATGTAGATTATGACAGTTCATCTTTACCCCCTTCAATGTCATTAATTGGTAGGGGTGCAATTTCCATGCCATTCGATAACGATTCCCCTACATGGCATTCTCAGATGGGTCATACATTGCCACCCTCACTAGACGATGCTGATAATGGCGTTTCTAGAAGTCATGACGGTGGCCTACTTGCAATTTCATGGCAGAGTATGATGCATGATTCTAGTTTGTCAAAATTAGAAGAGCAACCTGAAATCATTGCCCTAATTGATGCAGTTCAATTAGCAAATCACCCTGGTAGGTTAGTTACTGCACTTGTAGCTTTAAGGACAAAATTCCCTCAATCTTTACTTTGGTGTCCTGGAATAGGTGGGCCTGATAACGTTGCATTATTGACTTGGTTTGGAGTTGATTTATACGATTTAACACGTTCACGCCAAGCTGAATCTATGGGATGTATATTGACGGCTGATGGTCCATATTCTAATGCTGATGAATTAGGTTTCAAATCTGATATTAATGTTCAATTATCAGAATGGGAAAGAGAAATTTCAGTTGTAAAAAGAGCGATTAAGAACGGTTCATTACGTTCATTAGTTGAAAAGAGATCACTTAATTCTCCTCGGTTGGTAGAACATTTAAGAAACCATGATCGTCTAATGAGGGCTACTTTATCTGATGAAATTTCCTCTAAAGAAAATATGACTAATGAAGCTCTCGCAGTATGTAAAATTGCAAACGGCACCCCATTAAGGCGTTATGTCAAAGAGGGGTCTAAGTTGAGGTGTAATAGTCCTTTGAGTAGTCAAGACCCGTTGATTGCGGATTGGATTAATAGAATTGGTACTAATTATAAATCGCCTGATGAAATGTCTAAAGTAATGGTTTTATTGCCTTGCAGCGCTAGAAAACCCTATTCTTCATCCCAATCTCATCGTCGTTTCCGAGGTAGTTTACGTCACCGTCCATTGCATGAAATTATAGTAACCGCCCCTCTTGGTTTGGTACCTCGTGAGTTGGAAGAGTTATGGCCAGCGGGGCATTATGATATTCCTGTGACTGGTGATTGGGATTTGGTGGAATTGAATACTATACGGGAATTGGTTAAATCAGTGGCAAATAATAATGGGTATGAACTGATTATCAACCATAGTGGTATACCAATAGATGAATCTGAAATAGGTGCTGAAATAATCGATACCCGTTGCGGTGAAGGTGCTTTGTCTCCTAGCTCTTTGGAGAGGCTTAAGAATGCTTCAGAAGATGCTGCTAAACGTTTCCACCCAGGATATGTAATGAATGAAAAACAGCATCTGTTAATTAAGATGAAATCAATTTCAAGGTGGTTGCATAATAATGATAATTGGTTGTCAAATGCTAATATTGGTGGTAAGCCACCTAGGTGGAAAATATTGCAAGGTAAAGAGCAACTTGCTATGTGGCACCCAAAAGATGGGCGTTTCGCTTTTGCTAAAGGCACTCTTGATTTACTTGCAAAAGAGTCTACTCTATGTGAAGTACACCTAATTGATGGCCCAAAACTGGAGGGGGATATTTTCTCACCCATGATTAAACAAGTTTTAGGTGACATAAGAATTGGGGATGAAATTTTATTATTTAGGTCGGGTGAATTAATAGGTAGTGCACGGAGTTTAGCCTCCAAATGGGAGTATTTTGGTAGTCCTGGAATGGTTGCAAAGACAAAACATAGGCTTTGAACACTTTTCCCTTGGGGCGGAGCGGTTATGAATGGGGAGTGGGTCGGCGGCTCGCTTAAGGTGTTCTGATGTCACGTATGCACAGCGGAGGAAAAGGTCGTTCAGGGTCTACTCGTCCTAATGTTAGTGAGGTTCCTGAGTGGTCGGAACAGGACAAATCAATTGTAGAGAATTTAATTTTAGAACTACACGAGGCAGGTAATTCTAATGCAATGATTGGTACGATATTAAGAGATCAACATGCTGTTCCTAGTGTCAAGTTGCTATTAGGTAAATCCGTTAGTTCGGTTCTCTCAGAAAATGGTAAAAACCGTGAGATTCCAGAAGAATTGATGAATATGATGAGAAAGGCGTTAGGTCTTATAGATCACTTGGATAACAATCGTAAGGATTTGCACAATAATAGACAATTGAATCTTATTGAATCAAAAATCCGTCGCTCAGCTCGCTACTACAAGTCTAAGGGCATGCTTTCAGATTCATGGGATTACAAGAGAGATCAACTACGTTTAATGGTTGAATAATATTTTCTCTAAGACTTTTGCCATTCTAAGGGGTGGCTCTTTGAACTCCACCCATCCTGCTTAGTTTATGCGGACATTATTGGAGTTGGAGGCATTTGCTCCTATTGCTGACAATTTAAGGTCTGTAAATAATCAGTTATCTAATTCAGAGACTATTACTATTCTTATTCCCCCCACTCCAACTGGTGCTGTGGCTTCAGCATTTCTAGAAGCAGCAATGTTGGATACAAATATTCCTTACCGTAGAAGAATTTCTCCACGTGAGATTTCTCATCCATCGATAGTAATTTCTGATGGTATTACAACAGATTCACCGAAGGAATTTTCATCTGATCCCATTAAACTCAATCTTTCCCCCTTCTTTACGATTGGTCTTCGTGATATTGAAGGGAATCCTAGTCGTTCAATTCTCTCTCCCGTTGCTCAGGCTGCTGCTTTGGCTGAATTAATTGCTCCAGATGGCCTTAGGACTAGAAAATTAAGGCCTTGGGTTCTTGCTGGTAATTGGTGGGGTGAAACACTCAATCAGGGCCAAGATTCTGTATACCATTCTCTTCGTAATCATCTACGTGAAGAAGGAACAATCCGGGTAGTAACAATTCTAGAAGTAGATACTGATGCAATTAATGAATTGAAAAACATTGATTCTGAAAGATTTGCTAGTACTAGAGAAGTTTGGTCTTCATTAGATGCTGATGGGAAAGCAAAGGCAATTAGTACTCTAGTGCTACCTGAATTAATTTCAGATAAAATGCCCATGCCTAGAATTGAAGAATTGGTTTGGCATCGTATAATTGTTAAGGGTTCTGAAGAAGATTTTCATTCATCAATGTCAAAAATAAAAGGTAAATGGGATGGTTCTCCCGATTCAACTTCAGAATTAATTGAAAAATTAATTACAAATTGAAAATCTTATTCACTAATTTTCAGACGTGTATTACATACTTTGCATAATATTTTCACAGGTCTTTCTTTAGTTAAAACTTGAATTGATTCTAAACATTTAGGGCATTCAATTACAGGTGTTCTTTTAGTTCTTTTTAAGCTAATTAGGGGCATAATTGAAACATAAGCAGCTTCATCATGAAGACTATCTTCTAAACTTATTTTTGGTGTTATTACTGCTACAGATAGCATCATAAAGCCTGTAATTATCAATGCTCCAATCATTATGAATAATGGTAATGCGAAGAAGTATGAATAGCCCCAAACGCCTGTAAATAGAATAGATGTCAGCCAAAAACCTGTTCTGGTTTTATTTTTAGTTAACTTCAAAGAAACTAATGAAAATAGTATCACAATTGCTAATGATTCAATGAGAGATATTAATGGTGAGTGGGTTATATCTCCAATTACGTATGCGACAGAGAAATCAGACATTTCTTCTTCTCCATTTAATGTGGTGCTACTAACCCTTAGGGATTCAGTGGCTAGTAACCTATTATGCTGGTAGTTAATACCACTACCATCAACAACTGATGTCCCCACCATTATTGATGTCAATAGTTTTGCATCGATAGTTAATTCAGTCCAAATAGGAGTTGTTGATGCCTGAGGCCTTATGAAATTGTCGAATAATACCCTTTTTTCTCCAATCTTGATATTTTCTAGTGATTCAATAGTAATGGTAATTGCAGAGTCAGTGAATCCAAATTCATCTTTTAAATCAATTTCAACACTAGGGGCTGCTGCTGCTTCAATAGGCTCCACACCTAGCAATCTAGCAGGTTCTAACATCAAACCATCAAACATGAATTTCTTTAGTGCAGATGCTCTACCTGAAAGATGCGTTTCTAGAGCCTGAATTTCGGTATTATCAACTAAATCATTATTTCTTGAGGATTCAGTAGATGAACTACCCTGGATGTCTCTCCATTGGGATCTTGAGTCTAATGTTTCATTACCTATATTATCAAGGCCCCACCTCATCCATGTTGCCATAGGCCCTTCAAATTCAATTTGGGTAGTTCTTCGGATTCGGTCTCCAGATTCAACTCTCGCATCGATTTTTACCGATAATTGACTACCACCACTTCTTAGGGGTTCATTATCAGGAAATATGCTACCTGAACCACCACCACCTGAACCAAAAACCAATGCATAAGAAAACCCTCCTATGAATGGTTGTATTTGGTCATCTGATACTGAAATGGATAAATTTACCTCGTAGACGCCATCTTCTGCTGTTTCAGGAGCAACCCAATTAATTATTACTTCAACACCATCATTGTGAACAGTAGGCATAACAGTGTTAACAACTACTCCATCGATTTTGATTTCAGATTCAGCTCTTTTATCCCAAATCGCAGTCCCCTCTCCTGACTTGAGAATTACAGGTATTTGGACAGCCCTGCCTTCAACAATAGCAGGCTGCCAATCCATATTTACCAATGGAATTGTTGCATCTAGTTTTGAAGCAAATTCTTCAGTACCCCAAATAAACCTAATTCCAGCGTCATCTCCAGGTGAATTAAGAATGAGTGTTTGTACACTGAGGATTACAACAATTAATTCCCCACTGGAGAGTATTTGGCCTTCTTCATCAATATCTATTGAAACATCAATAGTACCTAGGCCTGGAGTATATGTGGGGTTGGTATTAGAATAACCAAACCATGATTTGCCTCCAATTTTTACTTCTGCAGATACATTTGCCTGCGCTCCGGCAGCATTTTCAACTTCATAGTTGACGTTTAGATTCCATGTTGCTTGAGGGTAACTGCCAGTAGTTGTGTGAGGGATGCTCCATCTTGCGACTTCTGTTAGTTGACTTACGGAGGATGTAATCCAGACATCATTTTCGGTACCTAGGTCAACTGAAAAAGGACTCATGGTTCCTTTGCCAGTTTCTTCTCCCTCACATAGCAGGTAATAATCAATTCCAACAGCATCACAACATGTGACTTCTCCATCAGCGATACCAACGAATTGGTCATTTGGGATTGACATTAGGAATAGTGAACATAGAATCAGCACTACACTAAATCGGCTTCGCATTGTGCTCCCCAAATAGCGTGGGCACTCTTTCGCTCTTTCAAGTAGTCGGGTACAAGAGTATCTAACTTGGCGAATAATTAATGTTTAATGATTAGCCAATATATCTGTAAAATGTAAATCTTTACTGTCCTATTAAGCAACATATTCAAGAACTTGCCCCTTGTGTTCGTACCAGTGAATAATATGGATGATGTGAAGGTTTCCGATTTGATTTTGACAGATGAGCATGATATAGTGGGTATGGATGAATCGATTTCATCCGCTGCAGGTAAATTGCTAGAATTAGGTAGAGGTATTTTGATTGTGCTTGGTGATGATAATCAGGTAAAAGGAATAGTTACTCCTAATCAAGTATTAGCCGCTGTTTCAGACGGTGGTGATTCATCATCTCAAACAGTTGGTGAGCACATGGATGCCGATGTAATGGAAGTACATCAGCACGATAATGTTGATGATATAATTGTTCTAATGAATGAACGTAAGCCACATGCTGTTGTTGCTGTGGATGAAGATGGCACTTTTGCTGGTTATTTCTCTCCGAATGATTACCGTGAAGCACTTGCTAGGATAGAGTCTAGGCCTGCTATCAAGAGACTTGCACAACACGAATAATTCTAGCTTGTCCCATGTTTCAAGCGTTATTTTGGCGATTTTATTTAGGCATGTAAACGAACTAGACGCCTTGCTCCATTATCTTCAAACCCTTCAAGGATGGCGAAACCCATTCGTTCCAATTGAATAATTGTTCCATTTGGGTAATCATTGATTTCCAATAAACCTTCAGCCGTCACTAATATTCCTTCCTCTTCAAGGAGCAATACAGCTGGTTGTGCCATATTGCTAGGTAGCCAATGAATAATCGGTGTGTTTCCTAGTCTTTCGGTACGAATTACTTCACCGAACCATCCATCTCCCGTCTTTTCGTGATTGATTTCAATGTCTGCAAAATCCTTCAAACGTCTTGCTTCATGAGAGTTGAAATCATCACTAGCAATATTTACCTTGATGGAACCCTCCTCGAGTGGCCATTCTCGGACGCCTTTGTCAGGGTGTTCTGGATGTATGGGTAATGTTACTTTGGTTAATTCAATTTTAGAAATATCCAGATTGATGGAACACGGATTACGAACAAATGACAAACGTGGTGCATCGGCATCTACTGCTTTGGAATTCAAACTGTTCAAGGTTGACAATGGAACCGAGATATCTTTCTGAGTCAATCCAAGGTCAATCCAGAACTTACGTATGGCCCCAGCATCATATCCTCTTCTTCGCATGGCAGGAAGTGTAGGCAATCTTGGATCATTCCATCCTGTGTAATTTCCTTCATTAATGTCAGATTTCATTTGGGATGTGCTGAAACCACCAAATTCGTGGATTTTGACTCTGCCCCAGTAAAGAGTTTCAGGGTATTTCCAACCCACCTTGTCATAGAGAATTTGTTGTTTTCTTGTGGAGTCCATCAAATCTTTACCTCTAATGATATGAGTTACTCTTTGTTCATAATCTTCCACTGCGCTTTGGAAATCTAATAGTGGCCAAACACGATATTTATCTCCTACTTTTGGATGAGGTGTTGTTTGAATTCTCAAGGCAGGCCAATCTCTTAATGCTGGGTTTTTATGATTCATCCCTGTTTTTACTCTTACAACAGCTTCTCCTTCATTATATCCCTGAATATTGTCATTCATCTGGCGCCATTTGGATAAATTATCTTCAATAGAATTTGAACGGCATGAGCATTCTAATTTTGCAATTCTATATTCTCGGAATTCATCTGCAGTACAGTTACACACGTACATGTGTCCTTCAGAAATAAATTGATTTGAGTATTCAAGATATACATCCATTCTAGATGATGCTTCTATTACTAAATCTGGTTCCTTACCTGTCAACCAAATGAAATCGTCTAAAATCCATCCATATGCTCTTTCATCAGGCCTTTTGATTTTTGTATCAGTATCGTCAAATCTCAGGATTGTTTTTCCTGAATACATATTTGCATATTCTGAATTAATAATTACGCCCCTGCTATGTCCTAGTGTTAGAGGGCCATTTGGATTAGGTGCAAATCTTAATACTACTTCGCCTTCATTTGCGTTTGCTAATTCAGGCAAACCTTCCCGTCTCTCTCTTTCTCTTTTTTCTAATGCGTCGGGGGCTTCATTTTCTAAAATCCTCCGCACTTCTTCTGCTCCTTTCTCGGCCCATATTTTATTTGCTTCTTCAACTGCTGGCATAATCAGTCCAAAAAGTTGAGATGCATGTTGGCGTAATTCTACATTTTCTCCTAATACTCTCCCCTGAACAGAACCTGCTTGCCCTTTTCCATCATATTCAAGGGCGTTTTGCAGCGCATACTTCCGAATTAATTGCGATACCGAATCATCAGGTATCCAATCGCTCATGTGTGTCGGTTTAGCGTCAACCTCTTGAGCCTTCGCGACATATTAAGTTAAATTGTTAGAAATCAAAGAGATTTTTTTCACGCAGCAGAGGTTCACCTCTTGGTCTAATAGGGATTTCATTATTATGGTGTTCTCGCCAAGCATTTTGGCTGCTTTTCCAGACCCAACGTAGCATTTCATGAGGAATGTTCCCCGATACAAGTGCGGCCATTTGAGCTTGTGTTTTTGGGTCATGGGGATATCCCGAACCAAAATCTACAGATTCATTTTTACTAAGTAATTCTATTTCTGAGTCTCTAACAACCTTTGCTATTATGGAAGCCGCTCCAACGACTAGATGTTTTGAATCTGCACCATGTTCACTTACAATTTCCCATTTGGGATGTGGCCAACCTATAATCCTAGAACCAACTTTATTGCCAAATTTTTCTTCGTTTACATCACATGCATCGATATGTAATATTCCTCGCTTTGGCACCTCAAAAGAAAATAATTCATTACTAATGTGGGCAAACATACCCACTTCTAAATCATTTAATGATCTATTTTCCATCCAATTATCTATTTGATGGGGGGATGCTTTCAAAACTTCAATTCTCCATCCTCTTTTTGTGGCTTGTTGGTATAGCCATTCATAGCATTCAATTCTTTTATCATTTGGGATCAATTTTGAATCTTTAATGCCCATTTTATCTAACATTATTTCATCTTCTTTGGGCAAAGAAATACCCGCAACTACAAGTGGCCCCAAGCAAGGCCCTCTGCCTGCTTCATCAATACCCATTAGCCACATTTTCATACCTCAAAAATCTAGGTCAAATTCTTCATCATTGGTACTTTTTTCCACTTTTTCTTTCTTTTCAGAGTTAGGCGTAATTATACCTACTTTGACAGGTTTCACAACCTTTTTCCCCTTTTTGTTTCCACCTTCAGTCTTTTTCTTTTTTTGATATTTTTCTTTTCTATTTGTTCTTCCAGTAACAGATTCCTTTTTCGTTAACAACTCCATAGCAGGATGGGGCTCATTTTCTTTGACTAGTTTATTTGCTAATTCATCAAGTAAATCATTTTCAATTGCTTTTTCATGATGTTCAAAAACAGTATTTGCGGCTTCAAGTAACCCTTCAGAAGGTTTCGAATTTCTCTTCTTTGGTTTAGGTGATGATTTTGATGAGAAAACTTCTTTAAATTCATCTGCAGAAACTTGGTTTGCATTTTCAGATTTTATTACTGGAACTTGACTCTTTTCACCGCGATTAAATTTACTCATCCACTGGCCGGGTTTTTCTGGTTCAGGTGGTTCGGGGGTAGTCATTCTGGCTTTCCATTCTGCGTCTTTTCGTTGTCTGTGTTTTACTGCTTGGAATAATATTAAACTACCTATGACTGTAATAATTACAGAGAACCCAATCCCATTAAATTGATTCCATAAATTTGCCAAGTAAAGTTCTATTTCAAGCCAAAATGAATTTTCAGGAATAGTATCCACGCGGTAACTTATTCCTAGGTAGTCCACTTTAGTTTCATTGGTAAATATAATATCTGGATTCAATGCACTTTGCATATCAACTGTCATAGTGATAGTCCCATTAGCCTCTGGATTTTCAGGAATATACATCCATGACCTAAAAGAAAAATTGGCTCCTGGCTGAATCTCATCAATAATAAAAAATCGTGGAGCACCAGTTTCTGAGCCATGTTCTGAAAATTCTGGTGGAACTAAACCATGGTCAACACTTACATCAACGTGCAGGCTGACTTGCAAACCGTCATTTCCATTGCCTACATTTCGTATTGTAAATAGTACAGAAACATTGTCTTGAGAATCGGTGCTATTTTCAACCGCTCGTAATTCCCAATCAACAATTTGTGAAACATTTAATTCTATTATTGTGCTATCTATGATTTCCCCTGTTCCAAGTTTTAGTGTTACTGTGGCAAAACCTTGGGTGAATGCAGGCATCATTTCATTTACTTTAATCGTAAGTGGGCTAATTTCTTGTGTAGTTCCTTTACTAATGCTGAAAGTATTTTGCGAAATTTCTGTTTGTAACCAATCGGGCGCATCGACTACCAATTCGTAAGAGTCAGCATAATTACCTAGGTTGGTTACAGATATCGTCGTATTACAGCTATCAAATGGAAGTAGTTTTATTCCATCACAACGACCATCAATTGATAGGCTCCCCCCTCTGTCCCAAGAAATCGTGGAATTAATGACAACCATTACACTGTCACTTGGGTTGTATGCACTCCATGCAATAACTCCAACTTTCGTAGTGCCTGATGTGACGTCGGGTGGCTGTATTTCCACGTCAAATGTCACCAAGGAATTTACTCCTATACCATTTCCTGATGGGCCATTCAAATTGTGAACGTTAAATACGCCCACTAGCCACCCCTCATATTGATAGGATAAATCAGGTGTAAATCCATTAATGGGTGTCCCATTGTCGTCTAATGGTACAACTTTTGCAACTAATTGGGCAGGGGAATTTCCTGTATTTCTCAATGTAAGAGTGGTGCGTTTTTTAATGCCCGGGTCAAAACTTAAATTGATATTATTTGATTCGTAAGTTGTCTGAAAAACTTCATCTACTTCTAGGCTGAAATTGTAGGTTACTTGTTCATTATCAATACTAGATTTGGCGATAATTTGGAAATTATGTTTTATAAAAGCCAGTGGCGAACCATTGATTACTTCTGGCACATCAATCACATATTTTGGCCAAGCAAGGCCTCCAGGTGAGATATTTATTTGATTTTCTTGATCACAGGGGGTGCTGGTATTATACCAAAAACAACTCCATTCTGTGTCACTATTCATTGTAAAAGCAACATTATCATCAACTCCTGCTCCGTTGGTGATATTGACAGCCATGGTAATGTAAATTCCTGCTTGGGCATAGACATTTAGTCCTGAATTAGGGCCCCATGAGAGATTGCTATTCGTATTGTTATTCCTAGAATTTTCTGCAAAGTAATGGCCTTTGTCTTCATTATCGTATTTTGAAGATGGTGAACTAGTGAATAGTGGATTTTGGCAGGAAATAAATAATGCTAATAGCAATATTAAGGGTATGACATAATTTCTGCCCACACCCTCGCGAATTGTCCTTATTCTTGAAGGATTTCTTCTAATTGCTCAGTAATACTTCAAACTTTGAGATATTTGAATAATGTGGTATAATTCTAAGAGGGGAGACCCTAAAGGGCTTAACATGGGGAAGTTTTGGCCATTCAACAAGAAGAAACCCGAGCCCGAAGGACAAAAGGTAGTTACATACACTAAAGATGAAAATTCTTCTGAAGAATTATTGTCAGACAGAAGTCATATCGAAGATGATCAATATAAGGCAGCACTGGATTTATTGACAAAACCTCATTTAGGCTCACCTGAATCTGGAAATCCTTCCACTTCAGAAGTTGTAGAAAATGAAAATACGGGCTCACTCGGCGTCCCAACTTATATTCAAAGTGATGATGGCTATTGGTATATTTTGAATGATGATGGAAGTTATAATCCTACGGCTTACATTAAGAATGATGATGGATCTTATAGCGCATATTCGTAGAGTGGAATCAATGCACAGGGTCAGGAATTAGGCTAGAAATTGCTTCTACATCAAATTCACCTGCTTGAATTGGTACACGTAATTCAAACAAGTCTGCGGTGACAGGATCTATTTCCCCGATGGTTCCAACAATTTTACCGGACAATAGTACAGTTGCACCTCTACCATTTAGCCAAGGTCCTGAATTATTTGTAATTGGTTCATAAGAAATTTCCATTCCTTCGCTATTTGCCCCAAGGTCTCTAAGTAATGATTGAGCAATTCCTTTAGCTCCAGTAAAACCAGTACCTACTTCGGCACATGCCCATGCAACTCTGTCTTTGTTATGGTGGTCATGTACAACTGTTCCTAATTCATACACTCTTTGGGGTAATTCATGATGGCGATTTGCTGCTAGTAGCCTTAGTAAACTTGGAATCAAAAATTGCCTCATGATGGTATGTTCTGTAGTGATGGGGTTGTGCAATTCTGTAACTTCATTTACCTTTTCATATCTCATTTTTGTAAATTGATCTGATTCATTTGATAGTGTTAATGATTGGATTTGCTGCATTCCCAATCCTTGCATTGAATGCCTAATTCGTCTATTCAAGGTCATTTTAGGTAAAGGCTTTCCAGCAATATTTTGTTCGGTATGTGATATTCCTAAGTCCTCGAAACCAATTCCTGTTGCTACTTCTTCTACTAAGTCAACAGGATGTAATATGTCAGCTCGCCATCTAGGCATTTCGATTAAATATTCATCTTCACCTACCGCTGAATCGGCCCACTTCTCTCTAGTTAGTGGCCCATCAGTAACTACTCTTCTTCGAATTAATTTACCTCCCATTCTATTTAGTGCATCTGAAATTTCTCTATCACTAAATTCTCTGCCCAACACCTCTTCTAAGAGAGTTTTAGGTAGGCGGTGAACCTTAGGTTTACCATTTGGGCAATCACTAATATTCCCATCCCATCCAGTTAATTCAATACTTTCCACATTACCTTCTCTAACTGCTAGTGATAAACAGACTAAGAGTAGTGATGATTCACACGCTCTGGCATCCCAGCCAGTAACATCGATGAAGAAGTCATTAGTTGCTTCACTTACTGTCGTATGTGCTCCGTTAATGATTGGCGGGAATGATAGGACGTCTCCAGCAGAATCTAATATGACTGGGAATTTTTCATAACCTTCTAGTAGGTGTGCATAATCAATTCCTTTAGGATGCTCTGATAGAATTTCTGAAATTGACATTTTTCGTTCCATTGCTAGAGGAATAAATTCATAATCTGAACCAACTGTAACTACTTTGAATGGTGGTTTCAAATTAGAAAGGTCATGCACTCCTACTGAAGATCTCTTTCTCCCACGCCCAAGTGCGAAGTGCAATTTTTCTTGATGGTCCATTAATCCCTGGATGAATTCATTTCTTGCTTCTTCCGTATGGCCTGTATTAACACCACGTACGACTGCACCATAGATAATTGGTCTAATATTTTCTAGGGATTGGTCCACAGTCATTTTGATATTCCCTTTATTGACTTTAAGCGTTGGATTAGATGTTTTATTATGTAGGAATGTTCGGGTGGCATAAGCCATAGTTTCAGCGGATAATAAATCAGGTCTATCAGGAAAAACTTCAATTTCAATGGTTTCATCATTACATTCTTCAACAGAACATCCAATAAGTCCAAGTCTATCTTCCCAATCTTTTGGAAAATATGTGATGTCGGCATTTAGTTGCAAACGCCTAATCACTTCATGACTAAATGTGACAGTTGGCATTATTTCACCTTCATCCTAGCCATTGAGGCATTGGCCTGTCATATCCAGCCAATCGTATTCCTGTAATATTTGCCGTGTCCGAATCTAGGGCTCTAAGGTGGCGGCGGTTTAGTTGATCAACACCATCTTCTCCGATTTCAATCAATCTTCCTCTTATCCCCGCATCGATTTCTGCTAACCATGAATCTATTACTTCTGATGTGGCTTTAGCAGATGTAGGTAAATCTCTATCTGAGAATGGGTTTGATACCACAAAATTTGCCCCGGCTGAACAAATAATCAAAATATCACTATCTGAAGCAGACCATGGTATTGAAAGGCCTTGGTTTACGCCTTTTCTTGCTAGTTGATGCTCTCGTGCTGAAAGACCCATCATAGGGAGCGCCGCACTTGCTGGAAGTTGTGCGGGTGTAGATGAATTTACAATCACCCCGTCACAATCTAATGCAACTGAAAGTCGATGTAGTAGGTTTACTCTATCCACGCCACCTTCTATAATGACGAATGTATCATCGTTTAATTTAGACTTAACAAGTGAAATTAAGGCATCCAGTTCCGCATCGTTTAATCTTGGTAATTCATCAATACAAATCACGGCCCCACCAGCTTCAGTTAGCCATTTTGCAGAATCATGTAAATTATCTTCATTAATTCTGATTAAATCAATTGGCCTAGGATTAGATTCTACTATGCATGGTTGCCTACTAATAAATCTCCCAGTTAGCCCCTTTCCGCTACTAAGTCTTGGGAAAATCGGAATTGGTAGTAAAATTCCCTTTTCTTTGTCCCTCAATTGCAATAGTGTTAGTAAATCTAGTGGGGAGTGTTGATGAAGTCTAGGTTTACCTGATGATACAATTGTTATTGATTCAAATTGAGAATCTACGCCTTGTTCTGGCTTTTCGTTAATGGTGGGGTGTTCTTCATCGGAAATTATTAGGGCAGCATCAGAATCAATTTTAAGATTTAATTCTGATAATGTTTCATTAATTTCATTGAATGTTTCACTATCCAAAGGAATGCTCTTCGCCCCTTCTCCAGGGGGTGGGCAACGGCCGTTGACAATAATGCGCCCACCTAGCATATTTGTGCCAATTTCGGATGCAGCATCTCCCATTATTACAAGCGTACCTCCTTTCATCCCGGCTCCACTTCTTTTTCCAGCCGATCCTCTAACTACAATTAGTCCGCCAATCATTCCACAACCGGCTTCCGCTCCTGCTGAACCTTGGGCGAGAATAACACCATCCTCCATGTTAAGTCCGAGTCTTGCTCCACATTCTTTGTCTACGACTAATTTAGCACCGCGGTTCCAGGCTCCAAAAAGCCCTGATGTTTCCCCCTCAAGGGTGAAATTACCCCCTTCGGCACATATGGCTGTTAAATCACTGATGTTCCCAAGAAGTCTTACTCTAGCACCAATAGGTAAATGAGACGCTACACCCATTTCACCATCACGTGGTTTTGGGTCATTCCCTTTACCCCATCCTATTTTTATTGCCTTGTTTACCTTGAGTGCTTTATCTAATAGAGAAGACAGTTCTCTATTCAACTGAATGCTCTTCTCAACTATCTCTCGCATTACACACCCTCAACTGTGTCCCGACACCACATGTTATTGATGATGACGCTTCTATCTTATCGTTAATTCCATTTTTACGCCCTTTGGGCGTTTAGGGTTTTATTGGTTATGTTCTTAGACAGTTGTCTATCGCCACCTACTGCAGGCAGTGGCGGGAGTGGTATTTGGTGACTTCAATTAAAGTGGCAATTAATGGATTTGGAACAATTGGTAAGAGGGTCGCTGATGCAGTAGATGCTCAAGATGATATGGAGATAGTTGGTGTTACCAAGACAGGACCTTCATTTGGTTGTGATTTAGCTGTAAAGAAGGGTTTTCCACTTTATTGTACATTTGATGAACCAGATAGAATAGCTCGGTTTTCAGAGCAAGGATACAATTGCTTGGGTGGTTTATCTTATTTAATGGCTGTTGCTGATGTTGTTGTTGATTGTTCTCCTGGAAAAATGGGCGCTGATAATTTGGCAAAGTACCAATCTGCTGGTGTCAAATATTTGTTCCAAGGTGGTGAAAAGCATGAATTAACAGGTCGTTCCTACACAAGTTCTGCAAATCACAAGGAGAATCTAGGGGTTGAAGGTGTAAGGGTGGTGTCGTGTAATACTACTGGATTATCTAGGACATTAGTTCCTCTTTACGAGTATTGTGGTTCATTAAAAGTTGAATGCACTATGATACGCCGTGCTGCAGATCCAGGTGATTCTAGCAAGGGTCCAATTAATGCTATTAAACCAGTACTAAAAGTCCCCAGTCACCATGGTCCTGATGTGATGACAGTGAAACCCGAAATTGAAATAAATTCTCTTGCAGTAGCAGTCCCAACTACGATAATGCATCTGCATGCTATTATTGCAGACTTACCGGAAGGCCATGGGTTAACTACAGATGCAATATTGGCTATGTGGGAGGAAACCCCTAGAGTGATAGTAATGAATGGGTCGGATAACCGTATTACTACCACAGCTGAAGTGATGGAAATGGCAAGAGATATTGGTCGTAAATGGGGCGACTTACACGAGATATTTGTATGGGAAGATGGAGTTAGCTTGGTAGGTAATCGTCTATATTATTTCCAAGCAATTCACCAAGAATCAGATGTAATTCCAGAGAATGTGGACGCTATAAGGGCAGTGATGGGCATAGATATGGACTGGCGTACTTCAGTAGCAAAAACAGACGCTGCAATTTCTGCATATTACAACCTATAATTCGATGATACTTAGACGCTCTAAGAGCGTCAACTATCAAAAGGGGCTTGATGACTCGACAATTCAATGCGTCGTGTACTGCTGGCCAGTTTGCTTGTATTTCTAATGCTGAGTATGTCATGGGCATCATTTGCTACACAAGACGAAATGATTGAAAATAATGATAATTCAATACAATTAGATGATCAATCAATTCATTGGACTGCTGATGAAGCGTCTAAGTATTGGCAAATGACATCCCCAACAAGTCAAATCATGGTTCCATTATCTACGCCATCTCATCAAATCCATACTGTTTTGGGTTCTTTTGACCCTTTATCGCAAGATCCACCCCTACCCCCTAGTGCTTTCCGTGATCACTTTGATGTTGATAATACGAGATTGATTATCGTACAACTTATTCACCATGATAGAACTGCAATAGAAGATTTAGTCAATAGCCTTGGTTTAGTAGACCTTGATCATATTCCAGATGATTCCTATTTGATGCGTCTTCCCGCAGATGCTAAAGTTGCTGCAAGAGCGTTGGATGAACTATCAAACCACCCAATGGTACGTTCATTACTGGTTCAACACCCGGGTTGGAGATTACAACCTGAATTAATGAATTTATCAATAGATTCTCTAAGTGGGGGTGAAGTCAAATTAATTGATGTAGATATTACTCCTGCTGGTGATTTATCTTCTGAACAATTGGTTGATTTACAAATCAGTTTACTTTCCACTGGTGCTGAAGAAGTTCGTTGTGATGCTTGGTTATGCCAGGTTCGTGGAATTGATCCTGCTTGGTTTTCAGTAATTGCTAACGATGGTAGAATTTTGTTTACGGAATCACGCAGCATGTTAGTAATTTCTAACGATTATGCTAGAGATATTGTTAGAATTGATGAAGTAATATCAAATCATAATAGTGGCCTTGATGGCACAGGTGAAGTTGCTGCAATTTCTGATTCTGGATTAGATTCAGATCATGGTGATTTTAACAATAGATTGCTTTCAATTTACCACACATTTGGTCCCGATTCTTCTGGTGCTGATACCCATAGTGGGCATGGCACACATGTTGCAGGGATTATGCTTGGTGATGGTAGTGGCGACTCTAACTATCAAGGGATGGCTCCAGCAACAACATTTCATTTCTATCAAATGGAACATGACCAATCGGGACAGTTAGCACGATGGGGTTCTCTGTATGATATGTTTAGAGACTCGCGACAGAAATCTGCAAGTGTTCATAGTAATTCTTGGGGCAGTGAAAATATGGGTGGCCAATATACCTCTGATAGCCGTTCAGCCGATTCATTTATGGATGATTATAATGATTATACTGTACTTTTTGCTGCTGGTAATGAGGGGTCTCAAGGTTCAACTACTATTGCACCTCCTTCAACAGCAAAGAATGTCATGACAATTGGAGCATCTACTACAGGCCAATGGGGGACACCTTCTGCTGGCCAAGTAGCCTCATTTTCTAGTCGTGGAAATACTCTAGATGGACGTATTAAACCAGATGTAGTGGCACCGGGCGTTCAGATTTGTTCTGCTAGGGCTGAAGAGGCTCAATATCCAGCAGGTCCATCATGTTCTAACGCTAGACATGGCAATAATGATCCAATGTATATGTCTGCTGATGGTACTTCAGCAGCAACTCCTGTGACATCGGGTGCATCTGTACTAGTTCGCCAGTTCCTTCGTACTCAAATGAGTGTTAACCAACCACACAGCGATTTAATCAAAGCTATAGTGATTAATGGTGCTAAGGATATTGGCACAGCTAACATCCCAAATGCAGATGAAGGATGGGGTCAAGTTGATTTACAGCGTAGTATTTACCCCACAAGTGGAATATTGTCAATGAATACTTTCTTTGACCAAGAACAGTCTTTAACTCCGGGCTATTCTTACTTATACACATACAGTATAGATGGTTCTTATGGCTTGTCAGTAACTTTGGTTTGGAATGACCGTGAAGGTTCATCTTCCTCAAGCCAGTCTTCATCCCGCTTAGTAAACAATCTAGATTTGTTGGTTAGTGCTCCCGATGGCACGCAGTACAAAGGCAATGTATTCCAAAATGGACTTTCAACTACTGGCGGCTCACCAGATAATTTGAACAATGTTGAAAGAGTTAAATTAGGTTCTACTCAAACTGGTAATTGGTCTATTCAAGTTTCTAATTCAGGTGGCGCAGAACAGGATTATTCAGTAGTTATTACAGCAATGGGTAATGAAAACCCGGTTAGTGATCTTGCTACAATTTCCAATAGCCTTTGGGTTTCAACATCTGACCCATTAGAAGGTGAAACCCTAATCATGGGGGCTAATTGGGTCAATCAGGCACCTTCAACAACGGGGTCATATGAAGTAAAAGTTGATGATTTAACTACTGGAATGATGCTCTATAATAAGACTAAGAGTGGTTTGTCAGGTGGTACTAGTGATTAAATAGTTTTCACTCATACTTTTGTTACTACGGGCTTCCATGATTTGCGTCTTACAATTGATGTTCATGATGAAATTGATGAGCCTAATGATTTTAATTCAGGCATTAATAATAACATATATGATTTACAAGTGAATGTTTCTGCAATAGGTGTTAGGATTACTCCTTATTTGCCGTCTGGGCAAATTCCTGATGGGGCGAATGAAATTCAACAAGCTAGAACTCGTCATATAGATCCTACGTTGGATGATGAAACTAATTTTAGGTTCAAAATTTCAAATGAGGGTACTAGTAACGAGAGTATCGATTTACGTGTTTCCCCAGTTCAGTTTCAAAGGCCTGATGGTGTTCTTGATGCGCCTTCTGATACGTGGTTGAAATTTTTGTCAATAGACCCTTATTACCAATTGGAGCCCATTGGGAGTGGGAATAATGAGATAATTTTAGACTTGGATTTAAGGGATGAAACAGCTGATTTAGATGCATCTCCTTTACCGATATATGCATTGCCGGGTACTTATGTTGTTGATGTTACAGCATGGTATCGTTCAAACCCTCAAGTTTCACATACGATGCGTTTTACCATTATAGTCGAAGATGTTGATGGAATGATTACTGCTTTATCGGGGGTCTCTGGACTTACTGGGGTCCCTGGGGAAGTTGCTACGTTTGGGATTGCAGTTAGAAACCCCGGCAATTCTCCTAGTGTGTACAACATTTCTTGCGAGACTCCAAATCGTTGGTTGATAGCATTGGGGGATGATGGCAACTCCTCTTCAATCACCTTAGAACCAATTCCAAGACTAGAATTTAGAACAGTAACAGTTAGGGTCACAGTACCTCCAGTGTCTGAAGGGCACCCATTTGCAGGAGTAGTTGAAGATATCTCATGTACTACTACGCATACTCAAAATCCTTCCTTGACGAATGTAGACTCAACGACGATTACCGTATCTCCTCTCTATAAATTTGGTACTGATTTGTATTCATCTAGCGGGGTTCCAGTTGGCCCTCAAGGGAATGCTCTTGATGAAGCAGTGGATAATAATCAAGATCTTAATCTTACACTAACAGTATCTAATCTTGGGAATGTGCCAATCGCTCTTAGTGTGGCTGTTTCTACCACTCTTACATCATGGCCTTATGCAATATTCTGTAATAATCTGGAAGATGATAAGTCCCTCTCATTGAATCTAGTGGAAGGGGAATCGGTTGATTGTAGAATTCAAGTTCACGTCCCTGCTGAAGTTTCAAATGGGGATTCTAATACAATTTTTGTGGAAACCCGATTCAGTCAAACTGAATTTATTTTAAATCGTACAGAATTAAAGGTTGAAGAAAGGCCAGATCTTTCATTAGTTGCTTCCCCAATAGATGTAATTAATGTGGCGCCAGGTGAATCTTCATTTGGGTCCTTTATTATAACAAATGAGGGCAATGTTCCTTTACAACTTGGTTGGGAATTTGGTAGTTTCCCAGAAGGTTGGCAGGTAGGTTTCAAAACCATGCCTATTGATAATTTGGGTATGCATCGTAATGAAGAAATTCAAATTTCTGTCTTTGTTCCAGCAGGTACTGCACTTGGTCCACTCACAGATTCTCTAACTTTGATGGTTACTGGCACCACTTATGATGGTGAAGAATTGGTTCGCTCAGCAACAATTGGATTTATTGGGGTTAGTTCTTCATGGCTAACACTCAATTCCGATGACTTAGATTTTGAAAGAATGGTGCCTGATGAAATTCGCACAGGAAACCTCACAGTTACAAATAATGGCAATTCACCATGTAAAGTTGATTTTATCATTTCAGGTCCTTCTTCTTGGGTGGTGTCAGGGCTTTCTACGATTCAATCATTAGAGGCTGGTAACTCGCAAACAATTGAATTCACAATCAAAAATAATGGTGGTGTTGGTTCAGATGATTTGATAATTACTGCTGTACCTACATCCTCTGTTGATACAAAATTAATCAATGGTACTACTGAGGTTTATGTAAGCTCAACTTCGTTAACATCCGAGGATGGTGGATTATTGAAGGTGTTAGAGTCAGCAGGTGTACCAAGTTGGGCTTTGTTGATAGTAGCGCTAGTGTTTATGGGTGTTTTAGTTGGTGCTGTGTTAGTTCTAAGAAGGGGCGGTAGTAATTTTGATTCAGGTGAACAGATTTTATCACCAGGTTCAACCATTATGGGTAGCATTGATCAAAGGAGAGATGCTGCACTTGATATTGGATTAAAAGAAGATGACATGGTTTCAGGTTCAGTCAGTCAAGCGGAAATTGCAGCAGCTCTTGCTTCTGCAGGACCGGGTCCCTTAGCTCCTCCACGCCCATCAGGTGCACCCCCAGCACCACTTGGTGCGCCGCCTTTACCCGGTGGTTCACCCCCACCACCATCTGGCTATAATCCAGAAAGAAAACAATAATCTCTACGTTTGGTTATATTCTCTATAACCGTCGTCCTTATTGTTAATGGCATTCTCCGCTGGCGTATGGGTGGTTCTATTGTTCTATTCGGGCCTCCGGGTGCTGGAAAGGGTACTCAAGCCGATGCTATCGTTTTGGCAACAGGTAAGCCCCAGATTTCAACAGGTGATATGTTAAGAGCTGCACTTGCTGAAGGAACTGAACTTGGTTTGGAAGCAAAAAAATACATGGAAGCAGGAGAACTTGTTCCCGATGATGTAATCATTGGTCTTATCAGAGAGAGGTTGAAAAGTCAAGATGCAATAAATGGCGTACTTTTTGATGGCTTTCCTCGCACAATACCTCAAGCAGAAGCACTAGCGGAAATAGCAGAAGTGTCAATGGTTATTTCTATTCAAGTGCCAGATGAAGCCATTGTTGAGAGAATCGTAGGCCGCCGTATGGATCCGGAAACAGGTGAGATTTATCATATCAAGTTTAAGCCAGCACCATCAGAAATATCAAGCAGGCTGATTCAAAGAAAGGACGACAATGAAGATGCTGTTAGAACACGTCTATCTGCCTACCACTCTCAAACCTCCCCTCTTGCAGAATGGTACTTGCAAAGAGGGATACTTAAATCAGTTAATGGAAATCAAGCAATGGGTGATGTTCAGGAAGAAATTTCCTTGTTATTAGTTTAGTAATGGTGTTGTAATGCCTAGAAATAATAGTCGCAATTCTAGGAGAGCTATGAAGAGGAAAAAACGTGCTTTTGAATCTCAAAACCATTTAGAAAAGATTCTTATTTCTCCTTGGAAACATTCTCCTATCGTGGTAGATTCAGCGGCCAGGGATATGTTAAGGATATCTCGTAGGCACCGTTTGGGTTTACCGAAAGGCAGGAGGGCATGGATTTGTAGGGGCTGTAAAGTTGCACTACGGCCAGGAATTAATTCACGAGTAAGGGTGAGGAATAAAAATCAATATGTGACTTGTTTATCTTGTGGTGTTTCTAATGTTCGTGGTCCTGATTATGGTGGTGATTGAATGAGTGAAGTTTCTAAGAGAATCAAAAAAATGGCACTTGACCCTAGTCTTGAAATTACTATTAGAGTAGGCAAATCAGGGATGACTCAATCATTAGTTGACGAGTTAGATTCACAGTTAAAGGCAAAAAAGATGGTTAAAGCCAAACTCAATAGAGGCTTGGCTGAAGACTCGAATCAGCGTCTGCAATTATGGCAATCATTAGCAATTCAAAGTTCGTCCGAATTGGTAGTAATGAGAGGCAATATAGCAGTATTCCATCGAAAATAAATTTCTAATGTAATATTAGTATTAATTTCATATAAATTTTAAGATTGTAGGGCACGGCTTTAACAGGTAATTAGAACTCGCAAGGAGCGATGTCTGCAATCCCACCCACATGGTTGGAAGGATTATTAGGTACATTGATACTGTCTTTGTTGGTAGCTATTGCAATCCGTTGGGTTAGGTTACCATATACTATTGCATTAGTAATTGTGGGTCTTGTTTTAGGTTGGCTTGGCGAGTCATTATTTACAACAATTGAACCGGACGGGGGGTTGCTATCGGCAGAACTTATTTTGTTCATTTTATTACCTCCGTTACTTTTTGAAGGTTCTTCTGCAATGCATATTGATAGACTAAAAAGTAATTGGAGAACAATTTCTCTGTTAGCAATTCCTGGTGTGTTAATTAACACCATTGTAATAGCATTAATTTGTTGGCGATTTGTTTGGTGGGGTGAAGATTATGGGTTCCTATACGGGTTATTAATTGGTTCAATCCTAGCAGCAACAGATCCTGTAAGTGTGTTAGCACTTGTGAGAAGTTTGGGCGCTCCCAAAAGATTGTCGGTATTACTTGAAGGCGAGTCTCTATTCAATGATGGTACAGCAATTGTTTTGTTCAATATCATATTATTAACAACACTTACAATTATTGCTGGAGAGGAAATAATTCTTGGAGCTATAATTACAGATGGCATTGCACAATTTCTTGTTGTAGTATCTGTTGGTGCTTTGGCAGGTTATGTTTGTGGTATGGTTGCTAATCATTTGCTACAACAAAGTGAGGACCACTTGGTTGAAATTGCACTTACTGTTGCCCTGGCTTTCGGTTCCTTTTTGCTAGCCGAGATAATGCATGGTAGCGGTGTAATTTCTGTAGTTGTGGCTGGATTATTGGTTGGGAATAAAGGGACGCATGAGGGGATGACTCCAACTGCGAGAGTTGGTTTGCATCATTTTTGGGAGGTTGTATCATTCTTGGTAAATAGCATCCTCTTTTTGATAGTTGGATATGAATTACAGTCCGTAATTTCTTGGGATTTACACACTGGATATTTGGCTTTGATTGCGATTTCAGGGGCTTTGATTGCTAGATTAGTTGTGTTCCCGCTAACAAGGATTGCGAACATTGGGGAAGAAAATAAAATTGACAGTAAATGGCAAATGGCGATGTGGTGGGGTGGGCTAAGAGGTTCCATTCCTATTGCCTTGTTGCTGCTATTATCTCATATCGTTCATGATGGTCAAGAATTGATTATTGGTGATGTTCAAGTGAACGTCAAATTAGATGAAGTAATTTTTGGAGACATGTTAATTCTTGCTTTCAGTGTGATATTATTCAGTTTGCTATTCCAAGGATTGACTATGAAGCCCTTACTTAATCACCTAGGGATTGGCGGCCGTTTGGCAGAGGAAGAGGCTCGTTATGAATCCGCATTGGCTCGTTTAGTTGCTTCAAGAGCTGCCCTCAGAAAGTTATCTTCACTAGGGACTGAAGGATTGATTAACGAAATAGATAGAGAAAAAATGGCAGCGCCATATCATGATAGTATTGAGAAAGCTAAATCCAGAATTATCGAGTTATCTGAATCATCTATTGTTCATGCTAGTCGTATTGAATCAGCTAGACGTGATTTGATCCGAGCTGAAATTGAAGCACTTAGGGAGGCTGAGCGTTTGGGTCAGTTAAATTCACACGTAATTAGGAATACTTTGAAGGAATTAGATGCCGCATTAACTTCTTCGGAGGTTGCCCATGAAGAAATCGTTGTGGTAAAAGATAATGACTTGGATAGAGAAATAATAATTGAACAAAATATTGATGACTTAATTCCCGAGCCGACAACCTCATTTGTTGATGTTGATGATATTAAGAAAGCATAATTATTGGTAAATGTACTTTCTAATTAGCGACGCTTTCATGAACCATATTGCTCCGCCAATAACATGGGCGTAGAATTAGGGGCCAATCGTTTACCGTTTGGAAGATGGATTGCTCCATCTATTTTAGCAGGTATTGCTTTGATTCCGACTGTTTTAGCTGGGTCTAGTTCGTCTCAAGGAATATGGGAGCCTCCTGAAATGCCAAGTTGGGCATTAATGGTTTCTTTAGCAATCTTGCTTGGAGTCTATACTTTGATTGTGTTTGAGTGGGTTCATCGGGCTTTGGCAGCGGCTTTAGGGGCTGTTGTGGTTGTTTGCGTTCTTCATTATATTGGAGATGGTCCTAGTCTTGGCACTCTTGTTACTTGGATTGATGAGGAAACCGTTGGTCTTCTCCTAGGTATGATGATAATGGTGTCCATATTATCTGAAACAGGTCTGTTTCAATGGGCGGCAGTGAAATGTTATGCATTGTCAGGTGGTTCTGTTTGGCGATTAGTAGTAATTCTTTGCTTAGTTACTGCAGTATTTTCCGCATTTTTAGATAATGTGACTACTATGTTATTGATAGCACCTGTTACAATTTCACTTGCAAAGGTGTTGAGGTTGGATCCCATTCCTATACTTCTTAGTGAAGTAATGTTTTCCAATATTGGTGGCGCAGCAACACAGATCGGAGATCCTCCAAATATCATTATTGGGGCTCAATTATCACCTACAGCATTAGCGGGCGGCCCTTTGG
>PBXQ01000074.1 GCA_002727675.1 Thermoplasmata archaeon
TCTCAATGGCTGCACGAACTCCATCATTCTCGGGAGCATCACCGGGGTTATCTAGCGGTAAATGTCCCAACCCAGTTCCCCAAAATAGAATTGCAGAATATCCATGGGATGAAGCATGAGTTATTTGGTCTGCATGAAGATGTGCGCCAGCAATTAATTGCAGAATCTTTACACCCCCATCATACAAAGTTGGGGAAGATTCGGTTGAGCGGGAGTTTAATTTAGATGATGCGGCAATATACGATTCATCCAAATCTAGTACCACCTCTCCTTTATTTACTGTAATTATACCAATATTAGGCTGATTTATTGAAGAAAAAGCGTCTCGTTTTGATGAGTGATTCTTACGTGCAGCACAACCTGGAATCACAGCCATAGAACCATCATCCCCTCCTGCATGCATCACTACTACAGTTGAATCACCTGCCCCCGTGGTACTTGGGCCAGCAGCGGCCCAATGAACGGCTGCTATCAAATTCTCCGACCCATCTGAAGATCCGCGATCTGATGAACGTTGAGATCCTGTAAAAGCAATTCTTCCCCCTGGGAGGCCACCGCATCCTGAAAATGCAAATGCTAATGCTGCAGCAGATATGTGCATGGTATCTGTGCCATGAGTAATTACTACTCCTTGAGCTCCTTCAGAAAATGAAATAGCAGCTGCCTCTGCCATCCTATTCCAATGCTGGGGGCGGACATCATCAGACCACATATTCCCAAGTTTTCGTGTCTCAATTCTAGCAATATTAAGTAATTCAGGTACTGAAGATATTATTTCCTCTGGCTCAAACCTAGCTGTAACTGCACCAGTTGAATAATCTACTTTCGAAGCAATTGTACCTCCTGTATGAAGGATATGAACTAACGGCAAATGAGAATTCACCGCCACTGTTTGGACATCATTACTAGGAGTCACAATATCCCCCAAGCAAGTAATTTCATCAACCGAATCCAGTGCGTAAGTAGCATTGTAGCCATTAACTAATTTGATGGTCAAATAATCTTCGGCACTGGGTGATAACAACACCCCCTCTACCTCAATAGGGCCATTCCAAGTACTTGCCACAAGGTGAACCCTAGAACCGACTTCTGGCATGTCCCCTACCTCGACCATTATCCTTGGGATATCGTCAAAGTCCATCAAGACAACGCTTCGAAACGAATAGAACAGCCTTTTTTCGCCAATTCATCAAAATACCATAATGTGGGAAATAAATGAGGTTCATGATGCCGGGAGCGGGGCTTGAACCCGCGACCTTCGGATGTCTCAGACACCTTGAGGGAGTGCAGCGCTCACCGTTCTGCCATTTCTGGCTGCCCTATGAGTCCGACGCGCCACCAACTACGCCACCCCGGCAATAAATTCCCCGAATCGCGAACCCTCTTTGAACGATTCGGACCAATTATTACAATTATCCACTTAAGCATTAGTTGAACTATTCAAGCGAACTAATGATAGGTTAGTTCTGTTCGGGATGTTTGAAGCAGATGGTCGACCTCAATACCGCAATGCAAGCAGCACGTGCTGAAACACGGCGTAAACAACGTGAAAAAGATGGGCGGAAAAAGAGACCAGGGCGTGATTTGGGAATTGAAAACTTTGACCCTAGAGACCAATTAGAAAAAGAAAAAGCAGATGCTCTGTCTATGTGGTTAGTCATACTCTTTGGATTAACACTTTCAATTATCATGAGATATTTCATTATGCCCGGAATGGAGGGTCCAAAATCTGTTCTTTGGTTCTTGCCTATGATTTTAGTCGTAGCACTACCTTCTTTACACAGGGCAATTATCCCTGAACCTTTTAAGTCACGTTATACGTTTGGAAACTGGTTTCGGGCTTCATTTTTGTACATTTTCACTTGGCTAGCACTTTCCTTCATTTTGGTAAATCCGCCCCTCGGAGATATCGGCGCCCCTGATATAGCAGGTAAAATGACTGTTGTTATTGTCGAAGATGGTAACGTTTCAATCGACGGCGAAAACCTAACAAATAGTGGAGATAGTTTTATCCTAAACAGAAATGGAAGCAATGGAGATGCTTGGATAATATTTTCTGTTTCAGACAATTCTAACCCAGATCTTGCAACTCTGGTTGTAACTAGCCACTATTATGCACCTAACCAATCAGACGTTATCCACTACAATCAAACTGTAAAAGAGAATGATGGATGCTCTGGGATTTGGGGAGGACTACGTGAATCGCAACAAAATGCAATTAATACCCATGAATTTGACAAATGTGTTGCTATCAACCTAGGCTCACTAAATGAAGGTGAATATGATATTACCATTACTTTAACAGAAAATGGCAATCCTTGGATTAATTCAAGAATTCACGAATATAATCTAAACGTTGTTTAATCACTCCACTAATTTATCCATCGCATAACTGCATCTAAACTTAAGCCAAGAACGGCAGATATTATTGCCGGAGACCAACCAATAGCCCTCATTCGTCGCACCTCATGTTGCATCTTGCAGTATGGTACGTTCCCCCCGCCTGATCTGACATTAAATAATTCACAAAATTGACTTTCACAAATCTCATGACATCTTAAACAGCTTTGGCGTGACATGAATCAAAGGATAACCTTACTGGTTTAACCAATTCAAAAAGAGAGACTGGTAATTTCACTTTAACTAAAAGTGGTTATTTTAACTGAATAAACGACAAATGTTAGAGCACATCGCATCTAATTGGAGAGCTTCGCCCCCACCTTCAACCAATCTAAAATCAACTTGCGCAAGCATTTCAGTTAATTCCAATTTATGAGATTCCTCTAAAAATTCAGCATCAAACATGGCCCTATGCAATTGGTTGATGAAATCTATACCAGCAAGACCATATTGGTCTAACAACACTTGTAACCTTCTTCTAGCTGGATGAAACCCATCCCTCTTACAAGCAAGAAGAAAGGCATGTAATTGCTCCGGAGGTGCAGTAGCCGTTGTCTCATAAATAAGTTCACGAGTCACATGGTTATCTAGAGATGCTGCTACTTGAAGAGCCGTGATAGCCTTACGTAAATCACCAAGGCTAACATGTATAATTGCATCTCTTGCATCATCATCTAAAGTTACTCCCTCTGATTTAGCAATATCAGTAATTTGCCGTGAAATTTGATCATTCGCTAGTGGCCTAAATCTAAAAACTGCACAACGCGACTGAATTGGTTCAATCACTTTACTAGAATAATTACAAGATAAGATGAATCTACAAGTTTCAGAATATTGTTCCATTATTCTTCTCAAAGCCCCTTGAGCATCAGATGTCAAAGCATCTGCTTCGTCTAGAAAAATGACCTTGAAAGTGGCGCCGCCAAGAGGGCTCGTTTTTGCAAATTGTTTAACTTTATTGCGAATACTGTCTAAACCACGTTCATCACTAGCATTCATTTCTAAAATATTATCTCTGAATGAATCTGCAAAAACATCTCGCGTCAAAGCAATAGCAGCAGTTGTCTTACCTGTACCGGGGGGGCCAGCGAAAAGCAGATGAGGGAATGTACCTTGTTCAGAATAGGCTTTCAGCCTCCCGATTACTGCTACTTGACCACGAATTTCACTGACCGATTGTGGCCTATGTTTTTCCACCCACATCTTCGCCATAACAAGCCCCCTTGACAAAGCCATTAGAACGAACGCCGATAACCATTTTGACTAACAAGGTATGATTAAATTAGAGTGACGGGACCTATGCGTAGCATAGTCCCGTAGCCGAAAGCGGTTAAGGCTAGCACCGTCTCCCCCGAAAGGATTGCCGAGGGGGCTGGGCAAATGAATAGAAAAACAATGATAGCAATTTTATTGATAATGACAATGCTTGCTGTACCTTGGGCTAGTATGCTTGAAGGTCCAGAATTGGAACAATTAGAAGGACGGAATTGGACTACTACAAGTTTTACCGCATCACAAGATACAATGCTGAATCTAAGCGATCCGAATAGATCCCACGGCGGTGACCAAAATCTGAATTTGAGTTCTATTTATGGCGTAGAATCTTATTTGCTCTACTCTTTCCCCCTATTGAACAACAATACAACTGCTGGAACTGTCCCCGCTAGCAGTACCATAAATAGTGCATCAATTACACTTTACACCACTTCCACACAAACAATGGGAGGAAATCACGTTTATGCAGCAACACTATACGGAGGATTTGATGAAGGAAATACAACTTGGTTCAATCAAACACATAATACTACATGGCACAGCCCTGGAGCCACTAACAAGAGCGACCATGGAATATGGGAGCCACGAACTTCAATTAGTTCAGGAGCTAGTTCTGTTACAATCAATGTGACTTCTTTGGCGCAACGAGCTCTATCAACCCAATCACTATATTTGGATTTGATTGTCTCATTAACTGGAGACGGAAAATTCATCTTTGCAAGCAGTGAGCATCCGACAACTAGCAAACGCCCCACTCTTTCGGTATCCTACGATTCATTCACTAGAACAAATGCAACAATTGCTATTACTGGGCCTGCAAATGGTTCATTATCTGTTGAAAACACGTTAGCATTGGTTGGTGACACAACACCAACTATGACATGGACTGGATTTTCAGGCACAGGGCAAGAAATTCAAGTTTCACGTGAAGAAAATTTCCGTTCTGAAAATGATAGTTCTGATTGGCTATATGACTCTTGGAGTAACAGTGGATTTACATCTAGCGGTGCTAATGGTTCATTCACTGTACCCTCAAGTTTGGATTTAGACGAAGGTATGGTTGCATATTGGAGGGCACGTTCAACTAATTCTGATTTGCTTTCTGATTGGGAGTATGGTAACTTCTTAATCCCTGAAATTAGTGCTACAAGTAATTCAAATGGAACTGCAACTTTGGAATTATATCGTGATTCACTCAATATGAGTAGGGGGACAATAGATGATGCTTGGTTAAGATCAGGCAGTTCAAATATTAGTTCTGGTAATAATGAAAATCTACGTATTGGCCATTCAAATACATCTAGTATGGGGGAAATGAACGCATTATTTAGAGTGGACATACCAGATACGGGGATGCACCACAATGCCACCATTCTCAGTGCCTACTTACAATTGCGGAGAACTGGTAGATTAGGTACGCCATGGATTAGCATCCATCACATGGGGCAAGAAAATTGGAGTGCAGAAGATGCGACTTGGGACACATACGATGGTGTCAATTCTTGGGGTGCAGATGGAGTAGAAGAAACTCTCATTCCCGGGGCTTTGGATGTACAAAGAGCAAATAAAAGCGGAGTCTATTTCAATTTCGATGTCACCTATGCAGTACAAGAATACCTAAGAAAAGCCAACACATTAGGAGGATATACTTGGGGTGATGATGGAATTTCATTCTTATTGAAGAGTAATGGAGAAGTCAATGAATGGATTAAATTCGCAGGAGGCACAGATGGCGCTGAGGGAAATAGGCCTACATTAGTTATCAATTACAAATGGGGTGATGGAGCAGGCCCCGGGAGCGCGGTTACAGTACAGTCGCCATTAGATGGTCACGGTGTATGGGAAGTTGTCAACGAACATAATCTCACTGCAGATTTAACACCCACCCTAAATTGGTCATCAACCGGGCACACTTCTGATGATGTAAGGATTGAACTATCTTCAAATTCAGACTTCACTGAAGGCCCACTATACCGAGTAGATAGTCGTGATTCTAACAGTGGAATTGACAAGAATTCAGGGAATTTCACAATCCCCGCATCTTGGGGTCTAGATTATGGTGAAGATTACCATTGGAGAATTAGATGGGTTGAAGATGGAGACTGGGGTGACTATGAAAAACAGGGAATGTTCATTTCTAAAATTAATTCCACCTGGGTTTCCAACAATACTTGGCAAATAAGGCTACGTAATAACAACGCATCTGATACAATGATTGCGCCATATTGCCGTGATACCTTCATTGATGGCGCTCTCCCTAGTAGTAGGAATTATGTTAATGATGGATTGGAACTAACTGTTGCAGCCTATCAGTATACTCTATTCGGATGCGATTTGAAAACTCATTTCCTGCCACCGGGTTATGCCGCAGTTGATGCGGAATTGAGAATAAAAGCAAATGGTAATGGTTATGGAACATCAATTACAGCAAATGCCTACGAATTATTGAATCATCGATGGACCGAAGAAGATGCGACTTGGGAAAATTACGACGCAACAAACAACTGGTCTACTTTTGGAGCTGGAGGAAGTGAAAGAGGACAACTTCTCGACTTTACAACTATTTCTGGCACATCAAATTCTTGGGTTACTTGGAACGTCACAACGGGCGTCCAAAATTCGATGAGATGGAACGTTCCCGTCGATTTTCTCATAGTAGGGAGTGGATCTGGAAGCGCAGCATTAGTAATGGACGATAAGGAAACCGCAAGTTCAAGTGGTTACCCAGAACTTGTAATAAATTACAGACCGGGATCAATGGAAGTTCCAAACCCTCCACAAAATTACGCACCGCAAAATGGCGAATGGTCTGTAACCGATGGGATGCTCATCACACCAGAATTAAGGCCCACTTTATCGTGGAATAATACTGGCTCCACACCTTCCAATGGCTATGTGGTTGAAATGGATACCACTCCTACATTTAACAGTGCCAACCTTAGACAGGTACGTTCTTGGGATGCTGCATCAAGTAGTGATTTTGACCTAACAAATCTAACCTATACACCTTCAACCAACTTAAGCAATAGCAATGGAAAAGTGTGGTACTGGCACGTTAGAGGCTCGTCTCAAACTAATCAATTGGGCAATTGGAGTAATACAACTAATTTCATAGTCCCTGAAATTGAAAGTGGATTACTTGACGCAGATAATTCATATATGGTTGTAAAACCAGGGAAAGCAGTTGCTAGTCAAAATATTCCAAATGTTCCTGACACATGGATTGATGGAGGCTCAAACCGTAATGTAACTCATTATGGAAGCCAATATCTTGCTGTTGGCTGTACTAATACAGATTGCCCCAAAACATCTTTGATTTCATTCCCCCTAGATGAATTGCCTAAACCAACTAATTCTAGAATCGTAAGTGCTGAACTAAGTCTGATGCCCTACACGATTAACGGAACTTCACCAAGAATTTCTGTCCACCGTACTTTGAAGGATTGGAATGAAAGTGTAAATGGAATTTCAGCAGACGGTGACTACAATAATTCAGCCACAAATTGGTCTCAACAAGGAGGCATTGGTAATGGCGACATAGGGCCATTCTCCGATATAGGCCACCCGCCAAGTGCCCAGAGTGGAAGTCGTTTCATTCTCAATGTCACAGAAATAGTCCATGATGTAATTAATGATGGAGATAGTTATGTTAACATGACATTGATGTCTGATACTAATTCCAATACTGTAACAATGTTCCATAGTGCAGACACGCCTAACAATAACAACATACCATATCTAACAATTTGGTACCGAAGTGGAACAGGGGTCGCCACAAGTGTAACCCCTATTCTATCAAGTCCTGCTGATAATTCAATTACTTGGAATGTTTCAGGACATTTACTAGGTAGTGAAAATAAACCCACTCTATCATGGACCCATCCTACACCATCCACGGGACCTAATGCAGATAACTGGAGACTTTTCATTTACAATGATAGTACTGATGTTCGTGAAGGATTTGACATTATTGATAGTAGATTTGATTCGGGTTTTGACCTGACAAATCTTACATGGACGCCGCAAACAAATTTCAGTTATGATTCACAAACAAGATGGTTTGTTCAAACCATAACTGACGACATTTATGGAGAAAGAAGTGGCGTATATTCTTTCGATGTACCCAACCAACTAAGCAGAGAAATTAACTCTACTGATGCACAATTCCGTGTTCATGATGGAGCTGCTGTTAGTCGCTTATCAAACCCGAATGTTTTTGCTGACACCAGATTAGATACCTATTCTTCAAGTTCAAACTATGGTAGTAATCAAGCGTTATCTGTAGGCCGTAGTATCGCAATTAGTGGTGCGAATTACAAGTCTTGGACCGTCATGAGAGTCAATATCTCATCAATGCCCATCCCTGAACCTTGGAAAGTAATTTCTGCTAATTTAGATTTATTTGCGAGTAACACTGGCACGAGCCCACTGAATGTCTCATTAGTCCCATTAAACTCAGATTTTAATGAAATGCAAGCAAATAATTCATACAGCCAAACGAATATTACTTGGCCGAATCCAACAACTGGATCAGTAGTTGATACCACCACAATTACGGGAGCGGGGTGGTACTCTTGGAATGTCACACAGTTACTACAAGCCGCTAGAACACGTGGTGATGACACCATGATTTTCGCCTTCACCGCTGAAATCCATAATAACACAATCAAAAATTTCCATAGTTCTGAATATACAGCTAATATCAGTAGAAGACCCAGTTTAGAAATCTTACATAGGACAGGTAATCAATGGCTGCCTGAAGATATATCAAACCCAATACCTGCAACTGAGGCAACCCTATGGCAAGCAGGAGAACCACGACCAACATCACGTAATCCAATCACAATCGAATGGTCACATAGTTCACCAACAAATATCACATCATGGCAAATTGAGTTAAGTGCTAGTTCTCAATTTACCGAAGATATGACCAAATTAATCGATTCTAATATACCTTCATCTTTCAGTGGTACTTTTGGCTCAAGCCCTCTTTCATACACAATTTCAGTATCTGATTTACCAAACGGGTGGACTGATTGGGAAGATGCTTGGCTTTATTGGAGAGTAAGGCCTGTTGTAGACAACTCATTTGGTAACTGGACAGAAGGTGGACAGTTTAGAGTCCCAGACGACCAAGGCTCTGATGATGGACTTGGAAACCATACAGTAACATTGGTACGAGGATCAATTTTCGAAAATAGCGGATTGTTACCATCAGTACCTGACACTTGGATTGATTCAACACCTGTCGCTGGTGCAACATCTCAAGCAACCAATTCAACCCTAAATGTAGGTAATTCTGTATTCCAATCAGGACATCAATCAGTAGCACTTCTACAATTTGATTTGGGCGAACTGCCATTCCCTCAAAATATGCTAGCAACAACTGTTTCATTGAAATTGTACAGGATTAATGCTGTAGGTTCTGGCAATGCAGTAATAGGAATTCACGAATGTACCAGTTTCAATGAAACGGATACATGGAATAGTTATTCAATAGCAAATAACTGTAATTCTACTGCCTCTTCTACCTTAAGCCAATCTGTATCCAATTCCGGAATGTGGTATGAATGGGACATTACAACTATTGTCCAAAATGCCGGATATAATGGCGCAGTATCTATTGCAGTACAGGCACAAAACTTCACCGGCCATTTACAATTCGCTTCTTCTGAAGTTACTGGTTTCGGGGCAGCATTCAGGCCACAATTAATCATAGGTTATGTCGATAATGTAAACGGATTACAACCACCATCTACACCTGTCTTAATATGGCCTGCTGACCAACAAGTACTCTACAACATCCCTGCTAGTGATAGTTTCTTACTAGAGTCACCACTAAGGCCTACATTAACTTGGAATTATCCCGGTGATACTACTGGATATGTGATTAGATTATGGAATTCATCTACATCAAATATCTATTATTCTTGGAGCGCAACCGTAAACCAAGGAACATTTGGACAAAGTAATTTCACTACTGGTTGGGATATGGAAGCAGGAGGTTTGTACTATTGGAATATTCAAGGAATCAATGGCTCAGTACTAGGACCAAGATCATCCACATGGTCATTTGCAATTGGAAACCCTAGCACACAAGCACTAGGAAATAATATGTGGTCTTCAGAATATCAAGAAGGAAACGATGTAGGAGAAATGAGCCATCCCTCTGTGTTAGATTCAACAATTAACGAAGGCTATCCTAGTTCCAATTATGGTGAAGATGGACAATTAAGAGTTGGAGTTAATTGCAACACACCCCCTACACCAGGGGATTGTATTTCTATAATACAAATTGACCTGTCACAAATCCCCCTCACAGCTAACGGAAGGGCACATTCTGGTCATATTCAATTATGGCTTGACAGTATGAATCCTGGCATGTCTAGTTGGATTGACATTTCAGCATACGCCTTACTAAATCACAACTATAGTGAAAATCAAGCTACTTGGTTACAAGCATCCCTCGGACATAATTGGTCTAGTGCGGGATTGAGTGCAGGTAATGACTATGGAATAATCGCATTAGATACAGTTAGAATCAGTTCAACATCTTCATCAACTTGGGTTAATTTGGATGTTAGCAATGCGCTTTCTGCTAATTTAAATGGTACACTATCCATTGTTTTGATTGGTGACGCACAAGTTCCTATAGGTCAAACCACTGGAATGTTAACTGCTAATTTCGAAAGTAGCGAATCGACTGCAACTGCAACGCGACCGAAACTAGTTCTGAATTACACAAATGTATACGACATCACCGTCACTGGACCTAATAGTACAATTGCTGATAATCAAGTCCAATTCACTGCAAGTCTCTTTGATGTTAACAATAACCCATTACCTGGTGCTGTAGAATGGAGCACCTCTAACGGCGACATTACTTCTAACGGCCTCTTTACTCCTGAACAAACTGGAAATATTACAATCACTGCACGATTTGGAAGAATTGTAGTTTCTCACATTATTCTAGTCCAACCCGGTGCCCCTGTGTTATTAATCGGCGGACCACCTGCTTCAACGATTACTAGTGATGAATCAGTATCTTTGTGGTTTGATGTTCTTGATGCAAACAATAACTCTGTACCTGGAATCACCTTATCATTAACGGTAAGCAATGGATCAATTGCTCAAGGATACTCACATACTACTCCTGTTGGAGACATTACATACATGCCTTGGACTGTAGGATTACAAACTGTAAATATCACATGGAGTGGAGGTTTCTTAAGTCTTGAAGTAACAGTAAATCAA
>PBXQ01000075.1 GCA_002727675.1 Thermoplasmata archaeon
AGTATCTCCCCTTAGAAATCTAGGGTGAATAATTACATCGCGCAAAAATTCCACATTTGTCGTCACACCTAATATCACGAATTCACTTAATGCCCTGTTCATTCTCTCTATTGCGGAAACCCTACTTGGGGCATGAACTATCAATTTTGCAAGCATGGGATCGAAATCAATCCTAGCCTCATCACCCTCCCTCACACCGGTATCTAATCTTATACCTGGGCCTTCTGGGGGTCGCCAAATTCGCAGTTCTCCTGCTGCAGGAAGGAAATCATTAGATGCGTCTTCAGAATAAATTCTTGCCTCTATAGCCCAACCCCGGGAACTAACATCTTCTTGAGAAATTGTCAAAGGTAATCCAGATGCAATTCTTAATTGCTCTTGAACCAAATCTACTCCTGTAATTAATTCAGTAACTGGATGTTCAACTTGTAGTCTTGTATTCATTTCTAAGAAAAAGAATTCATCTCCTGATTGAAGAAATTCAACCGTTCCTGCTCCAACATAATGGACTGAAAGTGCAGCGTTAACTGCTGCTGCCCCCATTGCAGCCCTCATCTCGGAAGAGATTGCAGAACTAGGAGCCTCTTCTATTACCTTTTGATGTCTTCTTTGAATACTACATTCCCTCTCAAGAAGATGAATTGCACCCCCGTGAGTATCGCATAAAACTTGAATTTCAATGTGACGTGGAGAAATTATACGACGTTCGATATATACTGTACCGTCCCCAAAAGATGCCTTTGCTTCCCTCTGAGCAGCAATATAAGATGATTCTAACTCCCCTGGTGAAAAAACTTCACGCATGCCTTTTCCGCCGCCGCCTGCAGAAGCTTTTAACAAAACAGGGTACCCAATCTCTGCTGCTAGTTTATGCAATTCATCTATTGTTTCAGATAAAGAATTGCCAGATTCAAGTTCTGCTCCCGGAACTAAAGGTACATCTGCATCTAACATTATACGCCTAGCACGTACTTTATCACCCATTGAATCAATTGCCTTAGCAGGGGGCCCAATCCAAATTATCCCACTAGCTTCCACTAATTCTGCAAATTCTGCCCTTTCAGAAAGGAAACCGTATCCTGGATGGATGGCATTGGCGCCAGAAATCCGGCACGCATTGATAATTGCATGTTGTGATAAATATGTTGAAGAAAGTTCTGAACCTTCTAGATGGACTGATTCATCAGCTAATTCTGTATGCAAAGAACCAATGTCTGAATCATTGTATATTGCTACCGTTGAAAGACCCATTTCCTTGCAACCACGAATTATTCTACAGGCGATTTCACCCCTATTAGCAATCAAAACTTTTGTGAATTTAAAAGGCGCACCATCCATCCATGAGCGTCGGCGCATTTTCTCACTCCTCTGTTTTCCATGCTGGAACTCGCTTATCTAAAAAAGAGGCAAGCCCTTCTTGTCCTTCCTCAGAACCCCGCATCTCACTTGTCTTATCCAATGTCCACAGGCGCAATTCTTCGTCAGATTCTGACCAACGATCGAAGGTTAGAGTTAGTCGTTTAGATTCTGCAACTGCCATTGGTCCAGTGGTTAGAACTTCTTTGATGATTTTATCTTCAACCCCATCTAATGATTCTGATAATTGGTTAATCAAGTTGATTCTTAGTGCGTCTTCTGCTCCAATACGCCCAGCTAACATCGATAAACGACGGAATTCTGCACTTCCTACTTTACGATATACATACGGCCCAATTACCGCTGGAAGAATTCCAAGTTTTCCTTCTGACAAAGCTATTTTAGCACTTGGTACTGAAATAACATGATCTAGGCAAGCAATAAGTCCGGCACCGCCGCCAAGAGCCACCCCTTGGATTTTACCAATAGTAAAGCAAGGATGAGCCCATAGGCTGTTGAATAATCTATCTAGACGTTCTGAATCTCTTCGGTTTTCCTCCGCACTCTTTGCCCCTGCATCTCTCATCATATTGATATCTGCACCTGCGCAGAAATGTTTCCCTGCACCACTTAACACGATTACACGTAGATAGGGGGCGTCGTTTTCGTCCTTGAGAGTACCGCGCTCACCAACAGATCTATCCTTAGTCCAATCAAGAACTGAGATAATTTCACTAATTAATTCAATATTGAGGGCATTATACACATCCTCTCTCGTAAGGGTAAGGTATGCTACTGGACCTTCAATTCTAAGGGAACAAAGGCTTGTTTCTGGCATCAAATTTCCAATTGAAAAATCAGACATCACAATTACTCCTTTCACATCCTAAATATCCCATAATTAGTTTCTGGGAACTGAGCATTTAATGCTGCTGAAATACTTAAACCAAGTACATCCCTAGTATCTCGCGGATCAATAATCCCATCATCCCAAATACGCGATGTAGCATAATATGGAGAACCTTCTGTTTCGTATTTTTCGAGTATGGGGCGTTGGAATTCGTCTAATTCATCCCCTTCCATTGGAGATTTACCTTCCCTAGCTCTTTGTTCTTGTTTTACAGTAGTTAAAACACTAGATGCTTGAGGTCCACCCATTACTGAAATTCTTGAATTAGGCCAAGTAAACAAAAACCTCGGGTCATATCCCCTACCACACATGGCATAATTACCCGCACCATGTGACCCACCTATTATTACTGTAAATTTAGGCACAGGAGCACAGGCCACAGCAGTAACCATTTTCGCCCCATCTTTGGCAATTCCTCCTGACTCGTATTCTTTACCAACCATAAAACCAGTAATATTCTGTAAGAATATCAAAGGAGTTCCTCGTTGACCACATAATTCAATGAAATGGGCTGCTTTCAAAGCTGATTCACTAAATAAAATGCCGTTATTAGCAACAATACCTACAGGATAACCATGGATTTTTGCAAAACCACAGACGATAGTGGGGCCATAACGTGCTTTAAATTCATGGAATCTTGAACCATCAACAACCCTACTAATTACTTCTCTGACATCATATGGCATACGATTATCCTCAGGAATTATTCCAAGTAATTCTTCAGGGTTATGATAAGGCGGTTCGGGAGTTGATATATCCAAAGAAACTTTGGAAGGAGGAGGTAAATTCTCAACAATATTCCGTACAATCCTAAGGGCTTCTGGTTCATCATCTGCAAAATGATCTGCTACACCTGATTCAACAGTATGAACTTCCGCCCCACCTAATTCTTCTGCTGTTACTTCTTCTCCAGTTGCTGCTTTAACTAGCGGGGGACCACCTAGAAAAATTGTCCCATTTCCTTTGACTATAATTGATTCATCACTAATAGCAGGCACATATGCGCCACCTGCAGTACAAGACCCCAATACTGCAGAAATCTGAGGAATGCCTTTGCCGCTCATAATAGCTTGATTGAAAAATATTCTACCAAAGTGCCCCCGGTCAGGAAAGACATCATCCTGCATTGGCAAAAAAGCACCTCCTGAATCAACCAAATATATGCATGGGAGATTATTTTCTTCTGCTATGTTTTGAGCGCGTATGTGCTTCTTTACAGTCATTGGATAATATGAACCACCCTTAACAGTAGCATCATTCGCTACAAACAAACACTCGCGGCCATGAACTACTCCAATTCCTGTAATAATTCCAGCACTATGTGCATTTCCATCATACAATCCATTAGCTGCTAAAGGACTAAATTCTAAGAAAGCTGTTCCGGGGTCACAAATTGAGTTAATTCGTTCCCGAGGCAATAATTTACCACGGCTACGATGGCGTTCTACATATTTACCTCCGCCGCCCTGATTTGCGGCCTCTAAACGTCCTTCTAATGCAGCAATTAGAGCCTTGTTATGCTCCATGTTAGCACTATACTGCTCATCGCCCAAACGCACTGATGTGGGTAGTCTGTCCATGTCGACCCATAGGGTCGGAATCGAACAAGTGTTTGAACGGTGCGGCTTCAAACAGCCAAGATTAGCCTTCCTAGGTCCCTTAGGCCTGGAGCGAGGCCCACAGTCAACAACCCCAAGACAATCAATAATCTAAGGTGTAATTGGCGTTTTTCAAATCGCCACTCTGCAAAGAAAAGTACTACGACTATTGAAAGACACAATTTTACTGCTAGAAAACCCCATCCACCCCCAGTACCCCCCGCTGTACCGCCTGCTAAACGCATTACATATTCTGAAAGTACGTGCTTTTCTGAATATCCAAAGAAATCAACGCCTAACCATGATGCAAGCCCATCAACAAGTTGACCATAAACTGCAATTAACACAAGTGGATTTGCAAATGATGACCTACGAACTAATTGTTCAAATGCCTCATGTTCTTCGCCTTCACGAGCTTCCCAATCCGCCAAAGATTCACCATCTAATAGAACACCGGGGAGCCTGCCTTGATCAAGAATAATAGAATATGCTTCTTTACCACGATGGTAAAACATCATGAGTAATAAAACTGGAATAAATAAAATTATTAGAGGCCATAATACTAATTCACCTTCATCATATTGTAATCCCCCAAATTGAAATAAACTGATTAATGCAACCATACAAGCAGCCAATCCTGCTGAAAATAAGCCCCTTTCCAAATGCCCCCAATTTTTGAATATCTTATTAAATTGAATTATTTCAATTTCATAAATGTACCAACATATTATTGGGATAAAAATAATTGCAACAATATTTTCCCACATTGAAAATTCATAGAACAATAATAGATGAGCAATCACAATCACTGATGATGAAAAAAGTGGCATTAGCCAAGCACGATCAATGTCAATTCCCATTTTTGAAATATATGGGCTCATCAATCCAATCAATATAATCCAACCAGCTGTTTGAAAATGAATAAGTGGTGAAACAAACAATGAATCAATACCAGCAGAAAATAAACCGGCGTCCTCTATCACTTCTACTAATACAGCCCAGCAAACCCATGGAAGTAAAGAATAGAGCATCCGATCTTCAGAAGGAACGCCTAAACTCCTCAAACAAGCTGATATTGAAACGATAAATGCTACTAAAAGTATTGAATAAGCAATAGTATCTACTGGATTGTAACTAGAATCTCCACCACCCTCACCTATGATGGGCTGAATGAAATTTACATCCACCAAATCCCATATTTGCCAATAATCAGCAAAATGACCTAGAAGGTAACCAATACCAGGAAGAGCAAGACCTAACCCCACAATAGAAAAGGCAATCAATTCGTAATTAGCAAATTGCTTATCATTCAATTGTTGACTAGGATGAGCTGGGATTTTCTTATCTTCTTCAATATTCATTTCATTTTCTTTAACATCTGAATTCTCAGAATTACTACCTTCAGTCAATCTTTCAATTAATTCTGCTTTGCGACCATAAGTTGGAAGTCCTTTCTCTTTTAACAACTCTTTCAACTGAACAACCGTCAGTAAATTTAAGTCACCCATAATGCATCACCAGGGTATTAAGATGAACTTCACTCTTCTTCAGATGGCTCACGATATTGATGTACATCCCTGAAAACTATTGTCTTGACCCCAACACTATCACGCAAAGAGCGAATTAATTGGAATTTAGCCATACCCCAAGATTGATCGTATCCAAGATATTCAGGAATTGTAATTGAGACATCGTCACCATCAAATTCCACCCCAAAATCTTCTGAGCCAGTGTTCATCTTTAACAAAGTGACTACTTTTTCATCTCTTTCTTCAACAACTTTTGTAATTCTATAATTATAACGAAGTGTCTTCCCTGCTAATTCGTGATTGAAATCAATTCTTGCGCGGCCCGCACGGAACATTACGAATCGACCCTTACGGCCACCAATCTCAACTGACTGACCTACTTGCAAATTCTCAGGATCTCTAACTTGGCGCGCCAACTGTTGCGGACCAAAGTATTCTACAGCATTGGAATCCCTAACACCATATGCTTTTTCTGGACTGATATCGATGTCATAATCTGTATCAATTTCAGCTTCAGCAAGGCTTTCTTCGAAACCTGGAATTAAGCGTCCTTCCCCAATTGTCACACAAAGAGGCTCATAATCACGGTTCTCTTCATGCGAATCATTAGACTTAGCAGTCTCCTCTCGCGTAGTCTCAATCAAATCTCCAGATTCAACATCGTATAGGTCGTAATCGATGTAGACAATAGTACCTTCTTCCATAACATACCACTTCCGCCCCTACGGGGCGAGCCGGCGACCGACTCTCCCTTTATGAGTAAGCCGGTAATTATAAATCTAATTTTAGGTCATTTTTTCCTTCTAATTAACGGTTCAGAGATGACCCAAATTGAAAATGATGAAAGAACAATCATCGTCCAACCAAGCCATACTAAATGACTACCAGGTAATTGATAGACAGTCAAACGAACGCGGTCAAGACCTATCTCACCAGTACCCATGTTAATCCCATCCGATACATTCCCTAACTCTTGGGTTTGTGACCAATCGAAGATGAATACCGTATCTCCACTCCATGAAGAATAACGACTAACTTCGCTTCTTGGGAAGCCATTGGAATTGTCAAACCTAAGGATTCCAGGGTTGACTGTTCCTAGTAATTTATCAGATTCATCACGTATTTCAATTTCAGCCCCAAGAAAACCATCCCCTACAGAAAATCTATCCATATATGTTTCATTATTAGAGGAAAGTATTGTCCATTCGGTAAATGTCAAATAAAATCCTTCATGCGATACAGCGTCCCCCTGAACTAATACCACTTGATGACTTGGATCCGTTCTATCTACCAAGGTTGTGGTGAAAATATGACCCACTAATAACAACAACATACCTAAGTGAGCAACATGAGAAAGAGCACTGCGTAACTTTGCAATTGAATAACCTTCAGCAGTTTTACGAATTAAACTGTAAGCCATTCTAAACAAAGAAGGAATTGCAACCAATAACATGGGCAATAATAACCAAGCAACATCCCCACGAGAAACTACATCACTAAAATATTCATTACTATCTCCCACCAAAGGAATATTGAAAAATGAACCTAAAATTATTCCAATTGAAACAAATATAACCAATAATAATGGTATCCATTTAGAAGGAACTGTTTTCTTCCAAGAATAAGTTGTTAGAGATGCTACAACAAGTAGAATTATTGCGCCGCCAAACATTTCATGCATACCTGGTGATGGCCCATCAATCTCAGCAATTAGTAACATCCAAGTTAATGTTAGGTAAATTATTCCAAGAACAACCGGAGCATAACGAGCAATTCGTTGTTGGACCTTAGATAAACAAAAATCTGAAAGGTAATTGAATAATGTCCTCTCATCATCGGATTCCTTCAATAAAATTGGCCATAGGAAAATTAACAATGCTAATGCAGCACTAACAACATCAATTAGATATGCATAAGTCGAAGTCAAAATAATAATTATACCAGTTACTGTCCAAATGTTGTCCGATTTCATTTTAGATGAAGCTTCTTCATTTGAATCCCTAACACTGATTTTCAATACCATCGTTAAACATAACAAAAATCCAACCACAATTTCTCCGATAAAATAAGAGAGAACAAAAATGGAAATTAATGAGAATAATTTGTGTTTTTCGCCTAATACTTTAGACAAAATTGTGTTTGGTGGAGCGATTAGAACAATCAACGAAGTGAATGAAATTAAGTAAATAATTATAGGAGGTAATAATTCAATCCAACTATTTTGTGAACCAAATAAATCTGTTGAAATAAATCTCGATAAAGGAATTGCAAGAATGAAAAACAAAGAATAGATACTTCTCTGTTGCCAACGCTTTTTGTCCCCAAGACCACTTTGTTCCATTACTAACCATGCAACCATAATTGCTAGAATTGTAACCAATGATACAAGATAAGTCGTAATCTCCGTCCCAGCAAGTCCTTCCCCTTGTAACTCTATGATTCTACCAATAGCAGAATCACTTCTGCCATCAATTTTATCTCCAATAAAGGCATGAACTGATGCCCACACCCCATTAGCCCTAGTTACCATAGTAGCATGGATTGAAAACCAACCTGGTAGAATAGCTAATGGAACTGCCCATTTTGATGATTTTTTGCTAGGAGAAATCCGTAAATGTAGCAAAATTAGTAGGCAAAGCCAAGGTAGTAATGAAGCTGTTTCTACTGGATCCCATGCCCAATAACCCCCCCAATCTAAAACAGTGTAAGCCCATAAACCACCCAGACCAATACCTAATGTACCAACTGCAAAAGCAGAACGGGCAGCAGGGCTTACGATTTCACGGACATTATTTATTGATTCATCTTCACTGAAAATACAAGCCAAGGTTTGAATCATTACAATCATGCAAAGAGAATAAAATAAGTAAACTAATGGTGGATGTAATACCATTAAATCTGTTTGTAATAATGGATTTAACTCACCCAACCAACTGCTTTGTGCTAATCTAAATGGCCGCATTATTAATGCTAATGTCAACAGAGTCAATATTACACCGTTTAATATTTTTCTCATTAATATGGCACAATCACCACGCCCCTTAATCTGAAAGAATAAACCACAGGCACCAAGCAAGCCAGCCCAGAGTAATGTAGGCCCCTCTCTTCCAGCCCATACAGCACTAATTCTGTAAAGAATGGGCATTTCCCCTCCACCGTAAAGTCTTACAAGTTCATAAGAAGTAGAATTAGTGATAAATAGAAAAGTTAAGACCAAGAAAGGTTGGATTTGTAATAGTGCTATACCTCTCGGAACCCATTTATGCAAATCATCCGATAAGCTAT
>PBXQ01000076.1 GCA_002727675.1 Thermoplasmata archaeon
CACGTGTTAAAGCAATCAGAGCATTGCTTGTGTCTTCATCATTTTCACCTTCAACAACAGTATCTCCTGCAACATTAATTCCCTGTTCAATTAACCATTTTGTTGCTTGTGAATCTGATTCCATAAAACTCGGTTCTGGGGAATCTGGATGACGGGATTTAGGCCCCACAAATCTTACATCATATGCATAAAATTCAAGATGTTCTGCTTTTGCTTTACCTTTCTCAATATGCTTCTGCCTTAATGCACCAGCAGCAAGATTACGGGGGTTAGGAGCGATTTCTGCATATTTTTCATTAAAAATTTCTAAAGGCATTACAACTTCACCTCTAATATGACAATCACCCGCCCATTCTAATTCAAATGGAATATTGGGGATACGTCGTGCATTTGCTGTCACATCTTCTCCTCGCTCACCGCTACCTCTTGTAGCGGCACGTACAAGTTTACCCCTACGGTACTCTAATGAAAGAGCGCTACCATCTAATTTTGGTTGAGCAATGAAACATCTCCCATGAGCTGTAGTTTCAGCAACAAAGTGTTTTATTTCTTCATCGCTAATTGCTTTGTCAAGGCTACGCATTGGAAACATATGATTGACTTTTTCCGAACCAGGAGGAACATCAGATCCGACTCTTTCAAGTTGAGGATGGTTCGGATCTAAACGCTTTAATTCATCCCATAATTCATCAAACTCTGCATCTGAAATCTCGGGGTTAGCCTCGTTATAATAAAGATGAGAATGATGGATAATCAAACTTGCTAACTCATTGATACGAGACGCATCGGGATTTGAATGGCTCACACCTTCACCCATCGCGTAGCGATGGGCGCTCATCATTGAAAAGGACACCGTTTGTAAATTATTTATACAATCATTCTTCAGAATCAGAAACAAAAAGATGCCACTCATCTCCTTGTAATGCCTCAATACGAGCAGAAACTTGCTCTAAATCAGCCAATGAGCCACCTAATGGCATAGGAGCAAAAATCCACCAACCTTTACGTTGGAGGACAATCCTATTTCCTCCATCCCAATTTACCCACCTTAACATATCCCATGAATATTGAAAACCATCAGCGAATAGATGGGTTTTGCTTATAGCATATCTTTTTGGTAACATTAACCAAACACAATGTAATCCAAGTAAAATATCAAAAACAATTACTGAATAAATTGGAGTTGAACTAATTTCAACAAATGGCCAAGGTAAAGCCATCATAATACCAAGAGTGGCTAATGATGTACCATTTCTCAGTACTTCACGATTAGAACTGCTTTCCCAAGCATAGCCACCAGAATCAAGTGAGCCAAGTTTTGTTATTTCTTCACGGGTACGAAATAAACGATATCCGTCATATATTACTATGACACCAACTAAACATACAACAAACCAAGCAACCGCAATAGGTTGAGAAATTGACAGTAAAACACCTCAGTTAATTTCTTCGCCACCAAATTCATCGCGTGATGCTCGTAAAAAGATGATTACAACCGCAATTATTAGAATTAATATTGGTAATATTACTGATGGTGAAAATAAACCACTACTACTACCCTCATTATCTAAACTTGAAATTGCTGGATCTAATGGATTGGGGTCTACATTGTCTAAAGTACCATCGTTATCATCATCATCATCTTCTAATAACGTGGTTTCACAATTAGGTAGTAAGGAATTAGGTAACCCATCCATATCAAAATCTGAATGAGCACAAGGGTCTGTAGGAAATGAATCACGATCATCTGGGATATTGTCGTTATCATCATCCGTATCATAAACATCAGGTCCACAATATCTGTCTTCTACTAAATCATACCAAGCATTGGGCCCATTTATTGAACATGAAGGAATGAAGTCATTGTCAGCATCATCAAGGACAACAGTAATTGTTACCATATCCTCTGAAATACCACCCCAAGCATCAGTCACAACTACTGTTACAATGTAAACACCAACTTCACCAATATACTCAACTTCTCCGGTTTCGCCAGTAAATAATTGATTACCAGGAGGATTATCTCCTTGTGGCCTTAAGTACCAAACATAAGATAATTCATCCCCCATTAACGAGTCTAAATCTTGACCTAATGCAGAAAATTCAACGCTTTCTCCTTCTTGTACTTCAATGCCATTATTTGGTTGTGTAATATTCACAATTGGATTTAAATTCTTAACAAGAGTTGCAGTCACATTACGAGAAGAGTATTGTGTTGGTAAAAATGAGCCTTCACCTTCGATAAATGTTGGCGCATTTGCTCTCCATGTAGCTGAAGCTGTACTTGATGTCCCATTCGATGTCCAACTTTGGAATATTAATGGGATTGATGCGCTTCCATCACTAGTATTTGCAACAACAGATTGTTCAGGAACAACATCACCAAAAGTAGGTGTTGTAACTTCTATTGTTGCATCAGTAATTGGCTCAGAATCACCCATTACAATAATTTCCCATATAGAACCAAACAATAGGGATGCGGAACCCAAAATTGTCACTTGAGATGTATCAAATGAAACAGGGTCCCAAATTTCTGCTGAAAGCATTTTTATTCCATTCAATTCTATTGCACCCTCTATTGTTTCACCAATTGATACAAAACCTAATCTTTCTGATGAATAAGCAGTAGTGGAATGATGGTGATTTGAGGTGAAAATATAAGGGGGCATCTCAAGATCACCTTCTTCACCAACCAAATGTACGGAGTTATCATAATTATCAAAATCACAATTATTTATTTGCGATGATTCTGCACGAGCGCCCATTATATCCAAAGCCACACCATCACCATTTCCAATAAACTCTACATTAGAAATGACAAACATACTGTGGTCAACTAACATTCCAGGTGCGCCATGAATTATGCTGTCAGATATTACAAACATGTCAGACCATTCTACCAATAAAGCTGCTGAATTAGAACCTGATTTTATCTCAATATTATTTACATCTAAAGTAGAATCAACTAATTCAATATGAATCACTGGACCATCACCATTGTGGCTTGTTCCTATAATATCTGTTACAACACCACTAGCAGCACGTAAATGCATTCCTTTTTCATTATCTGAACCAAATGTCACATTGCTAAAACTTACTACAGATTGAGTTAACATAGCACCCACATGACTACATGATTGAATTATGGAATGGCTTACCATTACTTGGCCGCCGTTGCCATTTATACAATAATCAGATTGATGGAGTAATGAATTTGAAATGTCTAAAATTCCTAAACCGCTCACATAAAGTGGAGCGTTAGAAAGTATCATCCCATCTATTGATACTTCAGATAAGGATGGGCCTGATGTTAATGGAGCGCCTATTAACTGACCACCATTCATATCTACTAGTCCATTTTCACTAAGAGTTATGCCGTTCCAATCACTACCAGTAATTGTAGCAGAGCTTGATTCTAAAACACCATTTACAGAAATACCACGATTTGATTTTACCGTCAAACTAGAATATGGAAGAAGTGTTAATGTTGTCCCAGACATTATTGTCAAATTATCATCTAAATAATAAGGAGAAAAGGCAGCATCTAATCTTAACCATTCTACCAAATATCCACCAGAAACTGAAGACATCATTACATCAATGGAAGTAGGATTAACTGGATCCCAACTACGAATTTGGCTATGGCCATTTCTTAGAATATATACTTGTAATAATCCTGTTGAAGAATCAGATACTTCTGTAACATTTCTATATGTTGCTGAAAATATTGCAATGCCATCTTGATTAGTTAACACTTGATGGCCTTGGACTGTTACAGTTGCGCCTTCAACAGGCATTCCAAAATCTACCACGCGAATTTGTGCAGCATTACTAAGAGCGACATAACCGCCCATTGATGGATTAATATTACCATTAATTGATCTAGCATAAATGTTCAAACTACATGTCTGTTCAAGATAAAAATCACCCTGAACATGTAACCCATACCACTCGTGCAAATCAGATGAACAAGAGTGATAGAAATCATTCATCACAGTTAATCCTGCACCAACTCCCTCAATTGCATGTGATCCAGTTGTACGTACTATTGCATTAGTTGAACCGTTTTCTCCAACTAATTTACCACTACCTTGAATGATTATTTCACCATTTGATAAAGATAAATCAGCATTTCTCAAAGTCAAAGATGATGCGGTTGAAATTGTCACATTATGGCCTGCTGGGGCAAAATAATTACCATCTAATAATACAGCATGAACGCCTGTTGGAATAACCCATTCTCCTGATGTGGGAATAACTGGAAGTTGTAATACACCGTTTGGAGGATTCAAAATATCACTAACCCCATACACTCCATCATCTGCTGAAACTTCACTACCACCTTGTAATAATGGTAAAGTTACTTCCCCATTTGAATCAGTTATTTCTGAAAAACCATGTGCAGTTACAACAACATCACTTAATTGATTACTTGATAAATCTAAAACAGTAATTGTTGATTCTGTAAATTCATCTGATGTTGCAGTATTGATTCGTGCTGTTGCCCCACCAAACAAAAGATGGCCGTTTCCTTCTGCATCCCACAAACTGTTTGATGATGTAGATGGGAAATTACGAACTATTGCAGTATTATCAGCATCGACCAATAATGTTGGTCCCGAATGGCTTGAACCCACCCAATTATCAATATGTAAATCACCTAATTCTAAATGTACGCCATTTAGGGAATTTCCTGTGATTAATGATGATAACTCTACCGAACCACCTTCAATACTAATTCCACTACCTGATGCGACACCACCTAAATGTGAAGTCAATGAACTGCCAGCCACTACACAATCAATCCTACACTTGATGCCATCCGACCAGCCAATCAAAGTTAGTGAATTGGACTCAACTGTAGACCATGTAACACCCAAACCAAAAGATGTGGAATCAGAATACAAATAATTTCGTTGTAAAATAGAGTTGTTGAAAACATGCTTACCACTAACTAATTCTAGACCATTTGAATCTGTTCCTGAAATATTAGAATTCTCCCAAAATGAATTTACACCAGAAAGATGTCCAAATTCAGATGTTGTTGTAAAAGATGATGAGATTGTATGGATTACACCTGTCCCGCTAACTTCGAATATTGGACCAGATAACGTCATTTGGCTATTACTAATTGTGTGGATTCCTGAACCAGACAACCTAATTCCTTTTCCATAATTATTGAAATTTGAATTATCTAAAACAAATGAACCCACATTATCTACAATAATAGCCCAATCATTTGAATTGACTCCATTAATATCCAAATTATCAAGGAACATATCTGCAATATTTGTACCTAAAATTAATTGATTTACATTATTTCCAACCACATTAGTAATTTGAAGACCGTCACTACTTATTGAATCAAGGAAAAGTGTTGTATCATAAATTTGCAAATTATTGAAATTGAATGATGATGAACCACGCGCAAGAACTGCTATTGACGAATTATCAATTACTAAATTTTGACCACTGCCAGAAGATCCTGTATAAGTTGCAATTCCTATACCTGAATTAGAAACTTGTAAACCATTAATGTTTAACAAACCACTATTTTTCACACCATAACTTGAGTTAGAATTGACTAAATTTTGTGCATTAATCACCCCAGATGATTGAACATTTAGACAAGAAATGTCTATATTTGAGCAAGATACATCATTTAATGTCGCACTTCCTACAGAATTAATACCTGTGTAAGCATGTTCTATTGACGTGTTAGATATATCTGCACTACCTGAAATATCAAACATATTCCTACCCCTAGAAATAAATAACCAAGATACATCAATATTACCACTAGAAGATACTAGAAAACCATCCCACCAACCAGTATTACTGTTCAAACCAATTTGATTATTGTTGTTTGTAATTTGTACTGGTTCGGTTTCCCTACCATCAATTACTACAGATCCATCTACAGTAATTAGATAATCACCAGTTACTGTAATGTTAGTACCAGGGGAAATTGTCAATGTCCTAGATGGTGATATCAATACATTATTATCTATTGTCATATTTCCTGACCATGTAGTATCTGAAGAGATTACTGTTGCTTCAGTTGTAATTGGAAATACAACAAATAATGAAGATACCATCAATAATGTTAGAGAAAATGCTCGGGCACGGCCACCACTCATAACATCCCGATGGGATGCCCCCCCTAACAATATCTTCGCTCTCAAGTCAAACTAACAAATGCTAGAGTGGGCCCGTCCGGATTTGAACCGGAGTCTAACGGCCCCCAGCCGTCAAGTATAGGCCAAGCTAACCTACGGGCCCGGTGTAATCAAGGCTGACGGTATACTGTGAAAGGAGCAATTTCATCAATCAATTCTACTTGACCTACAAACATTCGACGACAACAATATCGTTCTACTCCTAGATCATTCAGAACTTCGCCCGCGTCTTCTCCGTTTTCTGTTCTCATCTTATAATCAGACCAATGCTGGCCAATCACATTACCACAACTAAAGCATCTAACTGGTATTAACATATTTTCACCTCACCTATACGACTTCTGCCACTTTTTACGAGCACCGCGACCTTGTTGGTGCTTAGGCTCTTTGCGTCTTGGATCGTTTACCAATAAACTACGATCAAATCTTACAAATTCATCTCTTAGTTCTTCATCGTCACCCTCTGCTCCGCCATTATATTTTACTAAACCACGAGCGATCGCAGTGCGAATTGCATCAACTTGACCCATTACACCGCCACCAATTGTAGTGACATTAATGTCTACATTTCCCTTACCTGCATTTTCACCAATTCTGCGCATTGCCTCCGCAATAACAAGAGGTTCCATTGCCTTACGGCGAGCCAACTCTGGTTGAAGAATTTCTATTGGTTGGCTGTTAACACGAACTCGTCCTTTACCTGGCTTTACTGTAGCGCGAGCAACTGCTGTCTTTCTCTTGCCACTGGTTTCAACTGATAATTTCTTTTTTCTACCCATCAATAATCACCCCCTACACGACTCATTGGAGCCCCAAGGTTCTCTGAAATTTTTCCTAATCTAACAAATTTCTGAGGTAGTGATCTTGTAATCTTGGTAACATCACCATGTTCATGGCCTTCAGGAAGATCTCCGCTTAAATGAGCAGGGCAACCGATAGAAACACGAAGATTACGCAAAGCACTGCGACCACTGCTTTTCTTTTGATAAGGTAACATACCCCTTACAGTTCTCTTCAAAATCTTATCAGGCATACGAGGAAAGAAAGGTCCTTTCCTTGCATGATTTAATTCGTATTTCTTCCTGTAAGTTGCAAAAACTGCCTTTTTGGAACCGGAAACTATTGCATTTTCTGCATTGACAATAATTACTCTGTCTTGATTGCCACTTTTTTGACCTTCAATCAAAATCTTAGCAACATGACTAGCCAAGCGGCCTATTATCATATCACTGGCATCAAAAACGTAGGTTTTTGAATCTTCATCCAAGAATATACACCCCCTTTCCTTTTGGGTTCTTTTCCATTAGTTCTGCGATTGTCATCGTTTTACCGCCAGCCGCCTCGATTTTTTCACGTGCGCCTGAACTGAAGCTAAATGCGGCTACAGTCTGCTTACCATTGACTTCACCACTACCAAGCAATTTACCTGGGACAAGAATGTACTTCTCGTCTTGAGCATGCCTGCTTAAGCGGCTAAGGTTTGGTTGCGACCAATTGCTACGACTCTTTTCAAGACGCAACGCCACATCTCGCCACAGTGCGGCACCAGTGTTTCGAGACTGATCCTTTAGCAAATCGATTAAATCGATTAAGGCTTCGTTCGTCTTCACTCTTTGTGCACTCATTGTAACTCCCTCGATGTATTGGGCGACTCGGCGACTTACCGCCCCGTTATGAACCCACCGCGTGGAAATTAAAGGCCCCTACGGGGCCATTCTTGCTCATATAAGTGATTAAGGGGCAAATGATTCATACAGAAGACCGGAATCGGGAGAGTGATAGTGATGGCAGACTGGCGGGAAATTATCAACGATGCGCTGAATGATGAAAGTGGTGACCCTATCGCTCTTTTTAGAAAATATGAAGAGGCTGCCGAAGCTGCAATTGAAGAAGCACAATCACGTCTAAATGATTCTTGGACTGAACCTGGACAAATGATGGAAACGGTATACGGGGCTATGGTTGCATATTCAAATCAAATATTAGCAAGAAGAGAAGCAGAAGATGTTTCAGCTGGAAGTCTAGATCATGCCTTCCGTACGGGACAAGCATACGGAGTATCGTGTGTGTTAAACCACATAATTGACCGTTTAAGAGATCCTTCAAAAACATCTCAACTTGCTGCTCTAGATGCATTTAGCGATAAAATGCATAACGACTTGTTAGAAGATGTAAACAAAATTGGCCTAACTATTGAACTACTCGATGCAAAAGGCGGGGTTATTTCCGATTAAATTTTCACAGATTATTGGAGTTAAGCCAATCTCCAATTCTCTTCAACCCTTCATGTAATGTTTCCTCATCACAGGCATAAGATATTCGCACAAAACCCTCACCCTCAGCAATTAAACCACCAGGGATAAGTTGGACTTTAGCTTCATTTAATGCCCTGGTTGCAAAGGTTGTTGAATCCATTCCTGTTTCTGAAATATCTACAAATCCGTAAAATGCCCCCTCCGGTTCTGGCATAGAAAGACCATTGATTGATGCAATACCATCCATCAAAATTTTTCTTCTTTTTACATATGATTCTTTAAATTTGGATACATAATTTTCAATTCCTTCATCTAATGCACCCTCAGCAGCATCCATCAAAAAAGAAGGAATATGGGAACAAGCATTTGCTTGTAATTTACCCATAGCCTTCATTACATTATCTGGGCCCCAAACAACTCCTATTCTCCAGCCTGTCATTGCAAATGATTTGGACCAACCTGTTACAACAATTGTTCTTTCAGATCCGCCTTCAAGACTAGCAGGAGAAAGGTGTTCCCAATCCGTCCAATTTAATCTAGCATAAATTTCATCTGAAATTAACCATAAATCATATTTTATTGCAATATCTAATAACGATTTTATTTCTGGTGGTGTATAAACAGCCCCTGTTGGGTTATTCGGTGAATTAACTACTATTGCCTTGGTTTTACTAGTAATAGATGATTCAATGAGTTCTAAATTTGGATGAAAATTGTTTTTGTTGACTGGTACATGTATAGGTGTTAAATCAAGCATTCTGCATTGAATGTCATAAGATGGCCAAGCAGGCGCTAGAAGTATGACTTCATCCCCTGGCTCACAAGTAACCATAAAGGTATACAGTAGACCTTGTTTTGCCCCTGGTGTAATTATTATCGATTCAGGAGTTGCTGGTATCCCATAACGTAAATTTAGTCTATTTGCAGAAGCTGTACACAAATCAATTGAACCTTCACTACGAGTATATTTTGTATTACCCTCTTTAAGAGATTTAATTGCAGCATCAATAATTGGTTGAGGTGTATCAAAACCAGGTTCACCCACTGTCCAGCGTATTACATCGGGTGGAGGAGCAGCAAGAAACGGTTTTATTCCGGCTGGTAAATCGACAAATCTTTCAGCAATGTCAACCAAAATATCATCCCCCCAACCATTAACAACAAAGGTACTGTATAAATTAGCGACAAGGCTCTATTGAAAGAACTTGCCGCAATACCTTCAAATTAATTGGAATGCTTTTTTCATCGCTTTCAAATAGGAGGCCTTGGTGGGATTGCTTACGGATGCGTCGGTAGCAAAGCCTGGTTACGCGATGGACTGCAAATCCATTTCACGGGGGTTCAAATCCCTCCCGGCGCTCCATTGAATTTAGAATAACTATTCATTATCTTCAGAAACTGAACCAAGATATTCTGGTAGCTCAACACCAGCCATCTTAGCAACATCGTGCATTGGCGGTATTGTTTGAACAAGGCTGCTCACAAAATTAGATGTGGTCCCTTTGCCATCAGCATCAACCCCGGAATCCCATACAGTAATCTTGTCAATCTGAAGATTCTTTACTGCCTCTACTTGGGCTGCAACCATTGTGTCAACTTTCTCAACCATCAGCAAAGTCGCTGCTGCCTTTGGATCTCCACCTGCACTTTTAACCAACATTTCATACCCCGCTGCTTTTGCAGATAGCACTTGTTTGACACCCTCTGCTTCAGCTTGGTAACGAGCAAGTATTGCATCCGCTTCACCGGAAGCAATACGTCGTTGGCGCTCTGCTTCCGCCTCTGCAGCAATTTCAATTTGAGTTTTTGAGATTTCTTCACGAACAATTTCTTCTGCACGTAATCGTTCTTGCTCAAGCATATACTGTGCTTTCTGAATTTCCACCTCTGCTGTTCTTGTTGCAACTTCAGCTCTCCGCATTGCTTCCGCTTCCTTCTCAGCAAGTGTAGCATTATATTCCGCAATACTAGCTTTAGATGTGTTCTCTCCCTCGATTGCCAAAGACTCTTGGTTCTGAACGAAAATACGTTGGTCTGCACTAGCAGCCTTCTTTCCTTTCTCCGCTTCAGCTTCATTCTCAGCAACTTGAATGTCACGAGCTCGATTTGCTTCAGCAGCACCAATAGCACCATCACGATCTGCAACCGCTACATCTGCCTTAGCAGCATTTACTGCAGTTGCCGCTGCCTTCTTACCAATGCTTTCGATATAATCTGAATCATCTGTAATATCTGTGATGTTCACGTTTATGAGATAAAGTCCTAACTTATGCAATTCATGGCCAACGTTGAGTGTGATACGCTCTAAGAAATTGTCACGGTCTTGGTTAATCTGTTCAATTGTTAAAGATGCAACAGTTAAACGAAGTTGACCAAAAATAATCTCAGATGCCATTTCCTCGATTTGGGACTTATTCAAATGCAACAAACGCTCTGCAGCATTGTTCATAATAAGTGGATCTGTGCTGATACCAACTGTGAATGTTGAAGGTACGTGAATACGAATATTTTGTAGAGATAACGCATTGGTCAAGTTAATCTGAATGGTCATCGGAACTAAACTAAGTTTCTTATAATCTTGAAATAATGGGATTACAAAAGTTGCACCACCATGAATACAGCGTGATGCACGGCCACCTTTAACACGTCCAAATACAACCAATATCTCATCAGATGCACATCTCTTGTAACGTGTTACAAGCATAATGAAAATTAATGCCAATACTAGCATTAATCCAAAAACAACACCAAAACCCCATACACCACTATCTGCCATAATTATCACTCCTCTTCAGTTTCTATTTCATCACCTAGGTTCAGTAATTCAACAATTAATGTTGAACCAATTACATCTATTACTTTGATAAATTCGCCCGTATCAATATGTAATTTCTTATCTTTAGCTCTTGCTGTAAGAACTCGTAATGTACCATCTACAGGAACTGAAACTTCACCTGATTCATTGGGCCTTATCCTAGAATAAACTTCTCCCCTCTGGCCAATTGCGTCTTCATGTTTCATCGTACCATCTACATGTAATTCAGATATTCCTTTCAACATTAGACCAACGCCGTACATCGATACTACTGCCGCTAATCCTCCCGCAAGAACTGCATACAACTCAGTATTTGTAGCTGAGTATGTGAACATCCCCATATACCCAAACATCATTATTGCTGCAGCAAGACCTTGAATACTAAATAATTCAAATGAAAGATCAGAATCCATGCTAATATCAGTATCAAAAGCGGAATCAAAAACACCACCAAGAACATCACCTAACATCATTAAAGCCATCATGATAAGAAAAAATGCTGTACCCAAAAAAGCACATGCCATGAAAATTATTTGAAGAGTTGTGGGCGCTGTAACTCCAGCAATTTCTGCTAGCCAATCAACCCAAGTCATACTACCACCACGTAAACCCATTATAGAAGCAGTCTTTGATGTTATTCCTATTTTAAAAGTTCAGAGCATTTACGAATCGTATGGGGATTTTAGTTATCTTCTATATCATCAAGCCTACGTGAATTTTTGTTTTTATTTATAATAACAAGGATTGAGGAAGTTAAAATTAAAATTACAAATAATGATAATATAATCATTGATACAGGGAAACTTGATTCTGCCTGAACAGAAACATTTTGCCCCCAAATTGGAATCTGACTTTCATTATATACTGGGCGTAAGTAAATCAAATTCCCATCATTAATTGAATCATACTCATTACTTGGAATTGCAGGGTCAAGATCAGTATAACCATCTAACCGCTGTTCAAAATCAATTACAATTGGTTCAGAAACATCTAACTTCAGCAAAACATCAACCGTGTAAGGAACCCGAGGCTCAGCAAACTCAGAACCACTCAAAACTTCGGCGAACAATGAAATTGCAGCCCCTGTCACATCAAACTCACACCATTTACTCCAATGTTCCTCTTCGATGTCCAATACTATATACAAAGTATCTCCAGTCCTTGTACCCTGCCCCGCAGCGTCATCATTACCATCTTCACTAAGATCTATATTGGGTCGTATTTGGGCAACTTGTGCGTTGTCACTATTCCATTCCAATGAAGTGAAAGTTACTTCCATTTGAGTAGTTCCATTTGGAATCCAAACATAGTGCCTATCATCAGTAGCGTATGTACCCCAAGTACTTGTTGGACCATTATTGAAATGACTCCACTCACCCTTCCATGCATGTTTCAATTGATCTGTTTGAAGTGGGATTTCACGGATTTCAAGTATGTCCATGTAGTAATCATTTGCATCCCATACTGTTACTTCTGGATGTTCAACAAATCCATCCCCATCTGAATCACGTAATAATTCAAGAGTCCTTGCTAATGCAACAGCATGATCTACATGTACTAATCCATGACCTACTCGCCAATCGTGACAAAGTTTAGTTTGATTTGATATGTAACATTGATCAGGTATGTCATTGCATGAATCTTCATCATTACCCTCTTCACACTGATTAACTAGACTGTCGTATTGCGCAGTCAATTCTAGTATTAATTCCACCTCATGTACTCGTGTATTGTTAGAATTGAACCATTCTTCGTTTTGGAAACCCTGAGCTGGTTCTCCTGTAACCATAGAAATTCCTTCATCGTGGTCTTCATATTGATAGTTTGCCACCGTTAATGAAGGCGCCACATCTATCAAAACAGTAGCAATACCCCCAATATGAGGGGTAGCCATGCTAGTTCCACTAATTGACATATAATACAAATCCCCTTGGGTTCTTGTAGAGGCATCTATTGCTGTAGCGCGTGGAGCTGTTGCCCAAATATCACGACCGGGGGCGCCTATATCTGGCCAAGTATGTTGTTGGTTTATCCAACCCCGTGATGAGAATGAGGTGACTGCACTGCCATCATGAGTCAAAGCTGCGACTGATATTGCGGAAGGTGTGTTTGCATACATATTAGTTCGTAAATCGTCATCACCTTCAGCCCCACTACCTCCTGAATTGGAAGCAGCAAAAATTACCGCTACTCCATTATCATAAGTCAACATGTTAGTCAATTGAGTAATTACGTTAGAAGGATTGTAATCTCCATTAGTACCCCATGAGTTTGATACTACACGGATATTGAAATCATTTAGCCCCGGGCGAGAATTTTCATATGTCCATTCAAGACCTTGCTCAGCTGCAAAAATACTCGCACCATCACCAGTCCCCAATGCCACGATTTGGGCGCCTTTTGCCGTTCCAAGCCTTCGTCCCGCACTTGCATCACCGTTTCCAGCAATTGTACCCCCTACGTGAGTCCCGTGGCCTGAGGAGGTATCAGAATTACAATTTGGAGCATCAATCCAAGCCACTCCAGACCATTTGGCTGACCAAATTAACTTCTCTCCCGTCCAAGGTTCCCCACAATCAAAATCAGGATGTTCTCCATCTATTCCTGTATCTAAATCAACTGCAGTAGTTCCGTCACCATCCCACTCAGCAAAAGCAAGATTATCAAACACGACTTTACCGTCCCTATCTATTATAGCACGATGCCATGATAGTGAGGAATTGACAACGTGTACAGTTTCGTGCATCTTTGCTGAAGGGTTCGTTGGATCTCCAGGTAAATAGAAATGTTCTAATTCTCTATTTCTCTCAATGAAAAAAATATCATCCATCAACGATAATAATCTAATTTGATTTTCAGTTCCTTTGAATAAACCGCCATGCAGTATATTCATTTCCCCTAATGTTTCTAAACCAATTTCTTCAATCTCAGCCCACTTGTATTGATTCATCGGGGTCTTGAATTGAACTATGATTTCAATGGTTTCATTTTCAGTAAAATAATTAATCAAATCACGATCAATCTTTGAAATATCACCCCGCGTATTGAGTTCATCAGTTAATACTGCGGAACTAGTAGATGAGAGAAAAATTGCGAGCATTAAAATTGCCAATAATCCGCGGCGCATGGCCCGCCCACCCATTTCTCAATTTAGAGTATATGCATTACTATTGATTTTCAAAAAGTTGCTCCCAGCCTACGATAGGCAGCCTACTAATCAACTACAAGAACCCAAAAAGAATCTGTTGTTGTCATTTTTTCTATTTTAAACATTCAATTTTTTTTTCTCAAAATATATTATTGAAGAAAGTGATAAACCGGCCAATATAGAAGATAAAAACAAAGGCAAATCAATGGTCCAACATATTAAGAATACCCAAAAGGGAAGAAATATAATCAACGCGCGCTTCATGAAAGGCCAAAGGCCATTGACTAATTCATCTGAACCATTATCAATCATCTAAAACCCTCAGGGCAAGAAAATAGTGCCTAAAATCATTGTAATTAGCCACATTATTACCCCATACCAAACGCCTTTACCTTGCTTTGCAGCTTGGTCTGAATGTACCTCTTTCTGTATTTGCTTCATTGGGTTAAGAAGTAGATCTCTTTGCTCTTGTCTAAATACAACTATGGCTAAAACAAAGCAAGCCGCTGCACCTGCACCAAACAATGTTTCAATAGCGGCACTCACATCGTCCATTAATTTCACATATAACCAAGCATTTGTTATTGAGGTCAACAACCACATGAATGAACCGCGGTCTGCTACTCCCATGATGCTTGGTTATGAGGGACATAATTCAACTTTGGTATTATTTGATTATGTAACTACCCATCAAGTTCAACTGCTTCCTTACTATCCCACAAACAATGGTTTCTGAGTCGGACTTCGTATCCGCATTGCAAATTTACAATGATTCACTCGCCAACCCTGATGTCCAGATTGATGAAGTAAGACCTCATATTGAACGACATTTGGATGAATTAATTGGTCGTTTACCTTTAGTTGCTCAAAAGATAGCTAGGGAGAGAGCATATTCTGAATTAGATAAAATAGAAGCTAGAGCCAAAGAAAAGGCGGCAGAAGTAGCTGCTGAAGTCGAGAAAGCGGAAAAAAAGGTTCGAGAAAAAGCAGGATTTCCCACCCGTCCAACTGTTTTTGTTCAAACGGAAAATCCACAGGAAGGATCACCTTTTACCATCGGTTTTTCCGGCAGTTCCGGAGATTCACACGCATGGATTGGAATCTATCCTTTAGGGACGCCCCATATAGGGCATGGAAGCAACTGGCTATACGTTAGCGGAACCCAACAACCCGGCAAGGGAAAAGTAGCAGGTTCA
>PBXQ01000077.1 GCA_002727675.1 Thermoplasmata archaeon
GACGATGATGACGACGATGATGACGACGATGATGACGACGATGATGACGACGATGATGACGACGATGATGATGGTGATGATGACGACGATGATGATGGTGATGAAGAGGAAGACATTGATGTCGGCTCTCATGTTGGTGTTGATTACGAAGATGAAGAATGGTACGGAGTCATCGTCAAATTTGATGAAGATGATGATGAAGTCCTAGTGAAATCTGATGATGATGATGAGGAGTATTGGGTTCCATTCGATGCACTATTTGTGGACTAGATTATATGACAAATGAACTAGATTATTTCATCAATTTGGAATATTGCCCAGATTGTGGCTCATTTAGCATGAAAGGTTCATTGCGATGTCCTGAATGTGGTTTATTTCATTATGATTTAACTAATTTGCCTGAACGGGATGAACCCCCCCCACAACCAGTAATAATAGAAAAAAAAGATCTAGATCCTACATTATACAGCTTAAATCCTAACGCCATCCTACCTAATGAGATAGAAGATTCCGAAGAAGAATTGCCAGACCCTACAGTTAATTGGGATGAGTCTAATACTGACTTCAGATTCATTGATGAAGGTGAGTAATTGACACACACATTACAAATTAATCAACACCCTGGGCTTAATCCACCTTCTTTCAGTTGCCAGATTATCAATAACCATGTTATAGATGGAAATTATTGGGTTGAATTAGATAAAACATATTATTATCCCAATGGAGGAGGTCAACCATCCGACCATGGATTATTGATTAGTGATGATTTACAAACCCGAATGCCAATTTTAGATGTTAGAAAAAAAAGAGATACTATATTACATAATATCGGTCCTCTTAGTTCACCTCCACAAGACATACATTATCAGGCTTCAATAGATATTGAAAGGCGGTCTATTTTGACTAGGATGCATACTGCTCAACACCTTATTTCAGCTGTTGCAGATGAGTTATATGGTGGTTCAACTGTAGGTAATCAAATTAATACAGAAAAGACAAGAATAGACATCGGATTTGAATCAAGAGAAAAATTTTCTAGGGATGAATTAGAATCAGTTGTAAATAACTATATCGACTCTGCTATACCAGTTGAAATGTCATTCCAAAAACGCTCAGAATTATTATCAGACCCCTTAGTCAGAGTCAATCTTGAATTACTTCCTAAAAATATAGACGAATTGAGAGTAATAACGATTGTTGATGTAGACATTTGTCCATGTGCGGGAACACATGTAGGTAACACCAGCCAAATAGGGCACATCAGTATATCCAAAGTCAAGTCGAAAGGTTCAGGTAAATTAAGAGTAGAATATTCACTAATTGAATAAACGATATTAATACTTACGATTAAACTTGTACCATTAATTCAAATGGGCCCGGGCGGAATTGAACCGCCGATCTTCGCCATGTCAAGGCGACGTCATAGCCCCTAGACCACGAGCCCTCTGATTAACTGATAATTTTGGAGATTTTACCGGTGCATCCGTCTTCTGAGCAAACTCCAGCAACACGAGTACGACCATTACTCATTTTGATCTGTTGTCCGTCCTTGATGACCCCATATGTCTTGCACTTGAGACAGAATCCCTGATAGTCCGCCATATCAACCAGTATCAGCAGAGGCCTATCTAATATGAATCCTCCGCGTAATCAATATTTATTCGATGCTCAACTAATAACAATTAGAGCTTCATTTTTTTTCATGCCCAACCCCTAGGCTCTAAGCCCATAATTCCCATTTCTTTGGATTGAATGATCAAAAACGTTGTACTGCTAGCCTGTGACGAATATTATATTTGATTAAAATATATCCAAAGCCGGATAATCATGCTTATCCGTCCTTACGTACTCCATTATTCCATTCAATTTGTTTGATATCAAAAAATCTGGATATATATTATGCCTAAACCATGAATGAACGTGACAAGTAAAATTAATGCTATTTGTCTTATCTATTCACCCATTCACCATTACAAAGTGTTTCAATGAATTGAGATTGATTCGTACTGCACCACGAATCGATAACATCGTTAGATAGTATATTGAGTGAGGCTGGAGATCCAACAGCAATCTGACCTAATCCTGTCCCCCTTCCTTCAATCATGGATTCAGCACTATTTCTTGTCACAGCAACTAACGCTTCTAATGGAGATATTTGTGAATGCTTAACGGCAAGCATCCCAGTGAATGGCAAACTGATATGAGGGCAATTAGGGTTGAAGTCCGATGCTAATGACCATGCCCATTCATTTTCAATGCATTCACTGATAGGAGGCCAATGTTCTGAATTTAGGACATAAGGAGTACCCGGCAAGAATCCCTGGATAACACCAGCACGATGGCACTTTTCCCTAGCATTGCTTGAGGACCATGCTGCATGATCAGCTGACATAGCACCTAATTCAGCAGCTAGTTCGGCTCCGCCGCTATCTGAGAATTCATCTACATGTAGTCTAATATCTAGGCCGTGATCTGTTGCAGCATTGCAAATTAATTCTGTTTCTTCGATGTCAAACCAACCTTCTTCGCAAAAAACATCAACATATTTTGCAATGCCTTGCTCTATAACTCTAGGTAACTGTTCATTAACGAGTTGATCAATATAATCTGGTTTATTTAGACCATCGGGAATAGAATGTGCGCCCAACCAAGTATGCGTCATTTTAACATTTGAAATCTCCGACAAATGATTGGATACTTTAAGTAGTTTTAATTCGTCTTCTACTGTTAATCCATAGCCGCTTTTCGATTCGATGAAAGTTGTACCATTCAATGCCGCTGATTGAAGGCGCTTTAATCCAAGTTTTGTCAACTCTTCAATACTAGATGCCCGAGTCTCCCTTACGGTCAATGAAATACCACCCCCCATTTCAGATATCTGGCGATATGAATATCCCTTTTCCCTCAATTCAGCCTCATGGGAACGATCACCAGCCCAAATAATATGAGAATGAGAATCAATTAAACCTGGTACTACAGCTTTACCTGCTAAATCCCATATTTTCATTTCCCCGACTTTTACAACTTCAGGTATCTTTGAGCTTAATTTCAATTCTGGCAAATATTCTGACTGTAATTCTTCAGAGTCCCCAATTTCCAATATTGATGATTTATCTAGCAAAATCGCTTGACCTGGATCATAAATTAATGATTGAGCATCAGACATTTCGGCACCTACTAAGGGGCCTTTCTTACCTCTAGGGTTCATGTGCGCTATAGGTCCCGCATTGAGCAATAGGTGTCGCATCAATACCTCCGAAGACATGTAGGCTTGAAATGATGTGGCCTTGTCCGTGTGTTGATTGTTATGTCTGGCGGAGTCATAATTGGGATTGAATCAACTGCACATACTTTGTCTATCGGGTCAGTAAATAGCTCTGGGGAACCATCCTCATCTCACTCTTCTTTCTTTAGACCTGAAAGTGGAGGAATTCATCCTAGAGAAGCCGCAGACCATCATGCTGAAAATGCAGGTAGATTAGTAAAAGAATTTCTACAATCAGGTATCGACAGCAATTCGATTGAAGCAATCGCCTTCAGCCAAGGCCCTGGCCTAGGCCCATGTCTTAGAGTCGGAGCCAGTGTAGCCCGTGCATTAGGCACAAAGTGGGATGTGCCTATTGTTGGTGTAAATCACTGTGTTGCTCATATTGAAATTGGTAGGCAACAGTGTCAAATGGATGACCCTGTGTTACTGTATGTATCTGGCGGAAATACTCAAGTTATTACTAGAATGTCTGGACGATATCGGGTACTCGGAGAAACCCTAGACATAGGAATAGGTAATATGCTTGACAAATTTGCTAGACAACAAGATTTGCCATTCCCTGGGGGCCCTAAGATTGAGATGCTTGCTAAAGATTGGTTAATGCAAAACCCTGATGCGGATTTAGATGATTATCAGTTACCTTATGCGGTACAAGGAATGGACCTCGCATTCTCTGGATTATTCACTGCTGCTTGCCGATTAGTCGATAGAGGGGCCGATTTAGGGGCTGTTTGTTGGAGTTTACAAGAACATTCATTCGCTGCATCAATAGAAGTTGCAGAAAGAGCGATGGCCCATACAGGTAAAGACGAGTTGCTTCTAGGTGGGGGCGTAGCATGTAATCAAAGACTTCGCGACATGTCATCTATTATGTGTGATGAACGTGAAGGGTCTTTGGGAGTGCCTGCTCGTGAATTCTGTGTAGATAATGGTTCTATGATTGCCACATTAGGTCAATTGCAACTACAAAATACAGGGCCCACTAAAATACAATTATCAGGTATTAACCAGTCATTGAGAACTGATGAAACTAATATCACTTGGGAATAAATTACATTCAAACTAGTATATACTGCAAGTTTATGAGGGGTGGGCGTCGCCCAATATATTAGGGTGGAAAAACTTGGCTAGGAAAAAACCTAAACCTTTCAATCCATTTGCCCCTGGCGCTGCTAAAAAGAAGATGAATCGTCCAACTACTGGCATGAAGGCTGAACCCAAAGCCGTGGCTTACAAGGCTCCAGCAATACCATCTAAACCTGCAGTAATTGAACCTTCTAAGCCAAAACCAGCCATACCTGTTTCACACCTTCCAACTTCTGAGCCCAAAACTAAGCCCGAAGAAAATGACATAACTCAAAAAGAAGAAGTTGTTGACGATGTTCAAGAGGAAAAACCTAAACCATCAGGCCCTGCTCTCGCTTCTGGTAAAGTCCGTAGTGTTGGTTTGCGTAAAACTCCAGTAGAAAAAGACAAGAAAACTGTTATCAAATCTGATGATGATCGTGTATCTGATTTGATCGCAGAGAGTAAATCATTAGCAATTGATTCAGGAATTAATGATGAAAATGAACTAGAATTAACTCGTGTTCAAAAAATCACCACGGAACAAGAGATATCTGAGGTGAAAAAATCTGCTAGTGAACAAGCACATGAAAAACGTAGGAAAATGTTGGCTAAAAAACGTAAAGCACGCGCTGTAGCGCCGCCTACAAAACGTGTACAAAAATTGAATCGTCGTAAATACATGGAATTCAAAGTTGATATTCGTGAAATATTAGAGGAGGAAAATGTCCCTGAAGAATATCGTGCCAATCTACTTGGTTCGACATGGGCCAAAGGGGAGAGGCAAGGGATTGAAGATGCAATAACATTCATCAATGAAAAATTTGATGATGGTATGATTTCAGAAACCGTGGCTCAAAGAATTATTAAAGTCCTAAAAGGATATAGAAAGGTGAGATAATGAAAACAATAGAAAATGATAAAGTTGTAAAAGTACACTATAGAGGGGTATTCCCCGAGGATGATCAGGAATTTGATTCTAGCCATGGTTCTGAACCATTAGCATTTTTAGTAGGTCATAAACAAATGATTCCTGGTTTTGAACGTGAGATGATGGGTGCTGAAGTAGGTGAGAAAAGAGAATTCACCTTGATGGCGAAAGATGCTTATGGCGAGCAGACTGATGAAGCGATAATGGACATCCCAAAAAGTGAATTCCCAGAAGAAGTTATACAGGAAGGATTGGAGCTAGGCATGACTCTAATGTCGGCAATGGGGCCATTCCGAATCGTAGGTTTAACCGATGACATTGTTAAATGTGATTTCAATCACATGCTTGCAGGACGAGCACTAAAATTCGAGGTAGAAGTAGTTGAAGTTCGCGATGCAACTGATGAAGAATTGACTCATGGCCATGCACATGGACCTGGTGGGCATGAACATGAAAAGAAGGATGGCTGTGGCGACAGCAATTGTTGCTAATCGCTTATGGGATAGAAATTTCATCTCAATCACCAATAATAACCAAAAATAATGACACCCACTAGCCCCTCCGAGACATGGGGAGCCACATGGCGGATAAAGAGGAATATTCTACAAGAGCGGGTATCCCTATCCCAATTTTACCAAATGACGAATTTTCTGGGCCTCATCCCCACACCCTTCCAGGAGAACCGCCATACACTCGCGGGATTCATGGCTCAATGTATCGTGGTAAAGTATGGACTATGCGCCAATATGCTGGTTTTAGTAGTGCTAAAGAAACTAATTTGAGATTCAGATCTTTATTGGAAAAGGGACAGTCTGGCCTTTCAGTTGCATTCGATTTGCCAACACAATTAGGACTCGATTCTGATGACCCCATGTCATTAGGAGAAGTTGGGAAAGTGGGAGTAGCTATTGATTCCATTCACGATATGCGAATATTATTTGACCAAATAGATCCTTCTAAAGTTTCAACTTCCATGACTATCAATTCACCTGCTTCTATATTATTAGCAATGTATGTAGCGGTAGCTGAAGAAAAAGGTATTGACATTTCTCAAATTAGGGGTACTATACAGAATGATATTTTGAAGGAATATATCGCACGCGGCACATACGTTTTCCCACCAAAACAATCTATGAGATTAATCACAGACGTAATGAGTTGGTGTAACTTAAATACTCCTAAATGGAACACCATTAGTATTTCTGGATATCATATTAGAGAAGCAGGAGCAACTGCCGTTGAGGAATTGGCATTTACATTATCCAATGCTCTAGCTTATGTCAATGCTGCTATCTCTGCAGGATTGAATGTAGATGATTTTGCCCCCAGATTATCTTTTTTCTTCGGTTGCCATAATGATTTCTTCGAAGAAGTATCTAAATTTAGAGCTGCTAGAAAATTATGGTATGATTTAATGGATGATAGATTCTCACCTAAAAACCCTAAATCAACTATGCTAAGATTCCACACACAAACTGCTGGAGTCACATTAACGGCCCAACAACCTTTGAATAATATTGTCAGAGTTTCTTATCAAGCACTCTCTTCTGTTTTAGGTGGTACCCAATCACTACACACCAATTCATATGATGAAGCAATAGGGCTGCCAACTGAAGATTCATCTACAATTGCGCTTAGGACACAACAAATTTTAGCTAATGAAACAGGTGTCCCAGATGTAGTTGATCCTTTAGGTGGATCATGGTATGTTGAAGGTTTGACTAAGGAATTATACAGTCGCGCTTTAGATTTAATATCCGAAATCGATTCAATGGGGGGTGCCCTTGCTGCTATTGAAACTGGTTTCCAACAACGCCATTTACACGAATCAGCTTGGGCAGAACAAGTTGCCCAAGACAGAGGCGAATTGAAGGTAATAGGGGTTAACCATGCCATTCATGACAAAGATATTACAAATATGAAAGGTCAAACAGTAAATCCCAAACTTGCCCAAGAGCAATGCACTAAGTTGGCTAAAATAAAATCCAATAGGGATAATGATGCTGTTAATCATGCACTAGATAATCTATCTCAAACGGCACTAGGTCAAGCCAACACAATGGAAGCCATTCTAATTGCAGTCAAGGCTGAATGTACAATTGGAGAAATAATGAATTCACTAAAAGATTCATTTGGCACTTGGATGGCTCCGAGCGGATTTTGAGGGATATACATGAGCAAAATTAGGTTGGATCACATCGGGATTGCAGTTAATAATCTAGAAGAAGGCGCCAAGTTTTGGCAATTATTAGGTCTAGTCCCTGATGACAAAAGCCTACAAAACATAGAACAAGGAGTCAATATTATGTTTTTTTCTACTAAAGAAGGGGATCCAACTCAAATTGAATTACTCGAACCTTTAGATTCTGATTCGCCAATTGCTAAATTCATTAACAAAAGGGGCACCGGGGTACAACAATTAGCCTTTGAAGTTGAAAACATATCAGAAATGATTGCACATTTGATAGATAATAATATACAAATGATTGACAATATTGCTAAATCAGGTTCTCATGGCTCAAAAATAGCCTTTGTTCATCCTAAATCGACAGGAGGAGTCCTTGTTGAACTTGTCCAAAAGCAGAAAACGGATTCGTAATGGTCAAAACAACAACGCTCGTCGCATGCCTATGCAGAACTGTATTGACTACATCATTTCTAGCAAAAATATCAATGCAGAGTTGATTAGACAAGAAGTTTCATTCTTACAAGAAACGCTTGACAACTTGAGAAACCGCGGTATAATTTCTAATGATTCTTACCTTGACGCAGGGGCCATCGAGGGAGGATTAGGTATGCTTGCCAACCTCATTGAATTAGGAATCCCTATTGAAGAAGTTCATGAACACCTAAGACAATTACGCGAGAGAGCCAGTAGGATTGATGAGGCTCATCCATCCCTAGGACCAGCAGTGGCAGCCAGCCGCTAGTGATTTTACCATGACTTCAGCTCTACTTTCTATTCGTAATGTGAGCAAGAGTTTCGCAGATGTCGATGCACTGCAATCAGTCACTCTTGATTTAAACAGAGGAGATATCGTTGGATTAGTAGGTGGGAATGGAGCCGGTAAAACTACATTGCTAAGATTACTTTGTGGTTTATATCAACCAACGGATGGGGAAGTTACATATATTGATGAAAATCAAGTTGAACACCCCATCCACAAGGTTCGATCTAATCTTGGAGTTGTACCTGAAGCTACTGGACTTTATTCAAGATTAACTGCTTGGGAAAATATTCGTTACCACTCTAGATTGAATAATGTACCAGATAAAAAATCTTGGAATAGAGCATTAAGATTGGCTAGGGCGTTGGATATTGAAGATGATCTACAACGACCAACTAGAGGTTTTTCAAGAGGGATGAGGCAAAAAACAGCTTTAATCAGAGCACTTGCACACGACCCAGAGATATTACTTCTTGACGAGCCAACGGGTGGACTCGATGTCACTTCTGCTCGTAGAGTAAGGGACCTCGTTAGAAAATTAGGCGAAGAGGGAAGGACTGTGATATACAGTACTCATCAATTAAATGAGGCAGAACAAGTTTGTGACCGTATTATTATCATCCACAATGGGACTTTGAGGGCCGATGGTAGCCCCAAAGTATTGATGGAACTAACAAATACCGATAGTCTTGAAGATGCCTTTGTCAATCTAACTCAAGACGATAGTAGAGAAGTAGATGTGGCTGAACCAGATTCTAAATTACAACGATTTTGGACTAGGATTACTACTCGTAATAATCCACCTAAAGGGGGTGGTAATGATTCCTGATTCATTAAGACGTATTTGGTCAGTAGCAACAAAGGAACTACTTGACTTTGTAAGAGATTGGAGGACCTTGATTGCGCTAGTTCTTATACCAATCCTAATCTTCCCCTTGTTCTTCATAGCCTTACCTATATTTCTACAAGGTGAAATGGCCGAATTAGATCAATATGAATTAAATCTTGAAGTCCAAATTAATGATTCAGAAATACCAATAGAACTTATTGAACCGTTTAATACATCTAAGCTAAATTATACTATCGCACCACTTGACTTACAATTAAACAACTTATCATCTGCAAACTCAGATGCCTTGCGTATTAGAGATGGAAATGGACAGCCACATGTTATATTAAGATTGGAAGAAACTGAATCTAATTCATCTGAATCCTGGAATTATGCAATTCTTTACGATTCTACTTCTGAATTATCAAATGAAGGAAGAAGTCGTGTCATGATAGTAATGCAAAATTGGGAATCAGATATAATTAATCATACTTTATCCCAGTATAATCTAACTAGAGATGAAGCCTTAGACCCAATACATTGGGATGGAGATTCAGGTGAAGCAAATGTTGCCACATCAGCACAATCTGCTGGATTAGCCTTATCTATGTTCATCCCCATGATTGTTGCAATCTGGACCGCTTCTTCAGCCATACAACCATCCATTGACTTGACTGCTGGAGAAAGGGAAAGAGGAACAATGGAAGCATTGCTATGCACTCCTGCTAATCGCGTTGAATTGTTATATGGGAAATGGTTGGCAGTAGGGGTTGTTGCAGCAACTAGTGTTATTTTCCAATTAGTAGGTTTGCTATTTGCTATAATTTTCATTTTACCATCAGACACTCTAGGAATGCCAAGTCTTTCATCCTGGTCAATCATAAGTTTACTACTTTCTGTGTTATTATTTGCTATATTCGTTGTTGCTATAGAATTGGCCTTAGCAGTACGTGCCCATTCAGTAAAAGAAGCAGGCACAGTTCTAGGACCTATTGTAATCGCTTTCATCGTACCTGCAATGTTTGCCCAATTTGTGAACCTAGAGGGAATCGAATGGTGGTGGTTTGTAGCACCTATTTTCAATGTATGTTTGGCAATGAGAGAAGCATTGCTTAACATTAATGATCTCTCACATATTTCACTTTGGCTATTTTCATCCCTTTTGTATGCATTCTTAGCCGTCACATGGGCCGCCAAACAATTCAAGAGAGAAGATTTAGTTGAAAGCATATCATGATATTACTATAGTAATACCCCAGTAATACTTATTAGTGAACCTTCATGCCCTAATTTATGCCTAAAATTAGTTTGGACATGCCTAACGAACTACTCGAAGATTTACGATTACATGTTGGAGATACAAAAAAATTCGTTAGTGTAGCGGATGCCATAAGGACAGCTTGCAGGAAAATGCTAGATCAATTGGACGATATTGACAAACGACATGGTAGAATAGGTGGTGAATAATTTGATTACTAGAAAGGAAGCAGAAGATGCAATTGAGACCATAATTCGCTATATTGAAAATAATAATGGCGAACTAAGAGAGGGTGTCATGAAATCACCTTGTAGGGTTATTGATTCATATGATGAGATTTTTTCAGGATATTCAGAAGACCCAAATGAGGTATTAGATGCCACATTCAATGCAGAGGGTTATGACGGAATTGTACTTCTTCGTGACATTGAATTTACTTCTACTTGTGAGCATCATTTACTACCATTCAGTGGCAGAGGTCATGTTGCATATATTCCGACCGATCGTATCGTTGGGATTAGTAAGTTAGCACGTATTCTTGAAATGCATGCTAGAAGATTACAAAATCAAGAACGAATTACTAAATCAGTTGCTGATGATTTGGAGAATAATTTATCGCCATTGGGTTGTGCAGTAATTCTTGAAGCAAGCCATGGTTGTATGCAATGCAGAGGGGTAAAAAAACAAAATTCAATTATGACAACTAGTGCCATGAGGGGTGTGTTTTTTGATAAATCTGAAGCTCGTAGTGAACTAATGCAACTTATTCGTAGTAATCCTCTATCATAATTAAGGTGATTTTCATGGACACTGAAACTCCTGAACTTGTAGCTTTACCATTAGTCCCTATTATTGATGAATCTATTATACCCGATAAATACCCCAATGATGATGATGACCCTCTAAATAATAAATTTCCAGTAGTTGAAATCTTTCATTCCGTTCAAGGAGAGGGGTACCATGTAGGAACCCCATCAATTTTCATCAGATTCGGAGGATGTAATCTAGCATGTGAATGGTGTGATACAGAATTCGATAAGTGGGAAAATCTAAAACTTAGACAAATTATTGATGTGTTACAACAATGGAATTGTAATCGTATTGTTCTTACTGGCGGAGAACCTGCTCTTCAGGATTTGGCAACTATTTACAATATTTTACATCCAATGGGTTACAACATAGCCATCGAAACAAATGGTACAATTGAAATCCCCGAAGGTGTTGTTGATTGGATATGTGTTTCACCTAAAAATCAGATATACCCTACAGTTAAAATCAGACAAAAATCCGGTGATGAATTAAAAGTTGTATATTGTGGACAGGACCTAGGTATGTATGATGAACTAAAAAGTGGTTTTGACCATCACTTCCTACAACCATGTTACATTGAAAACGAAACAGTCGAGGTAAACGGCTCCAACTTCAAGGCAGTCGAGAGTGTGGTAAAGGCAAACCCTGGTTGGAGGCTCAGTCTACAGACTCATAAATGGATGGGGGTGCTATAATCCGTTCTGTAATGGCGTTCTCAGGTGGAATGGATAGCACCGGACTACTGTTGCGTCTACTGTCAGATGGACACACTGTTAGTTGTATATCCTACGACTATGGACAGAAGCATAGAATAGAGATTGAAAGGGCAGAAAAAAACATCGCTTATCTTTCATCACATGGGATATCAGTTGAGCACAGAGTCGTTAATCTAAGTTCAGCTGTTGGACTATTACATTCTGCACTAACCACTGAAGATTATCAAGTACCTCAAGGACACTACGAAGAGGAACAGATGAAGGCCACAGTTGTACCTAACAGAAACGCAATATTCACATCAATACTGTATGGATACGCACTTAGTATTTCAATTAGGGAGGATACTGACGTAGAGATCGCACTGGGAGTCCATTCAGGAGACCACACTATTTATCCGGATTGCAGACCAGAATTCTATGATTCAATAACAGAATCATTCGCATTGGGCAACTGGGGCTCAGAAAGAATTTCCATGAATCTCCCATATATTGACCTCGATAAGGAGGCTATTCTAAGAGACTCACTTAAGTCATGCGAAAGTTTAGGATTAGACTTCGACACCGTATTCACAAACACTAACACTTCATACAACCCTGATTCAGAAGGCAGATCATCAGGTAATAGCGGTGCTGACGTCGAAAGGATACTAGCATTCCATGCAATTGGACGCAAAGACCCTGTTCAATATGTTGATTCATGGAGTGAGGTTCTAAGAGGTGCATTAAAATCACAATTAAGGTTTCATGTTATGAAGGAAAACGGGACAGAGAGACCATTCACAGGAGAATATGACAGCCACTATGAAGATGGTAAATATTACTGCGCTGGATGCGGTAGGAAACTATTCGTGTCTGATGACAAATTCGACTCTGGTTGTGGCTGGCCTGCATTTTCTCGAGAAGCAGATGAGGCACAGATTATCCAAATTAAGGACACATCCCATGGAATGAATAGAATAGAGGTACGATGTAGTGGGTGCGACTCACACTTAGGCCACCTTTTCCACGAGAGCAGAGGTCCTAGATACTGTATCAACTCAATTTGCTTGAATTTTGAGAGGGATTAATATGACTACTAGAATTAGAAGATGGGTAGAAACCGATACCGGACACAGAGTCCCTAATCACAAGAGTAAGTGTAGGCACATACATGGCCACAGATACCGTTGGGAAGCAGAAATAGAGGGCGAGGTAGTTACTGAAAGAGGAGTGTCAGAAGAAGGAATGTTAATCGATTTTTCAGATATTTCAAGAATCCTAAAAGAATATATCCACGATATTGTAGACCATTCATTCCTTGTTTATGAGGGTGATTTAGAAGCCATCGCTGCATTGGATGCAATGGGACCTGAACACAGAACAGTTGTACTGCCATTTATCCCCACTGCTGAAAACCTTGCCAAGTGGGCATTTGAAAAAGTAGAACCTCACATTTCAACCTCATATGGTAACACTCTAAGATTAACTGCAATGCATGTGCGTGAAACCCCAAAATCATGGGCCACTTGGAAAATATAATCACTCTTCTTCATTGTAAGTTTGCCTTAATGAATCTCTAGATTGCTTCATCACTCCAAGTATTCTATGAGCTTCATCGTTTAGTGGCATACCCCTCATTATGACTCTTTTTAACGTCTCAGATATACCCTTTCTTTTGTGCTCCTGAACATTTACTACTTCAGAAATGTCATCACTAAATGCATGTATCATCCTCCTTAGTTCAGGATCTAATAATCTATTAGCATGGGTTGTTTTAGGCAAACCAGATTGTTTTCCTAACTCACTTACACATAATGCCTTATGCAATTCATAAAGTATCAATGAAACTGCATGGCTTAAGTTTAGAATCGGATATCCCTCCCAAGTTGGTATAGTCACTAGTATATCGCACAATTGTAATTCCTCTGTGAGAATACCAACCCCTTCCCTACCAAAAATCAATGCAACTTTTCCTGAAACATCAAGTAGGCGGATCCCTAATTCCTCTGGCATCACAAAATGACGGAATGAGACCTTCTCACCATATTCCCTTTTTCCAGAGGTCCCAATTACTAATGATATATCATGCATACATGAATCCCAATTAGTATAAATTTCTGAATTTAATAGTACATTTTTTGCATGCTTAGAACGTGCCAGTGCATCATCTTCAAATTCATAACCATTAGGAGCAATGATTCTTAATTTATCAAATCCAAAGTTAAGCATGGCTCTCGCAACAGCCCCAACATTGCCCTGGATTTCAGGTTCTATTAATACAATAATGACCTCACAATCACGCTCAGGTAACGGAATTGGGAGGTTTTTACCCATTCTTATTCCTCATTAATAGGAGACCAACTTTCTAACATCTGCTTATCCACTTGCTGATAAATGAATAAAATCCATCCACCTTGTATACGATCAGGCATTGGGATACTTCTCTTAGGAAAACCATTTACACCTAACCAAATGAAAAATTCACCAATTACTTCTTGATCAGGGTGTCGCACAAAAGGTGGTTCATGATCCCATACGAACTCTAAAGAATGCCCAGACAGGCTCCCACGTCCTAATCTTCACGACGTTGCTTGTAACGAGTAATGTAACCAGCTATCCAATTACGCATTCTCTTGTTTACTAACTTACCATCTTCTCCAACTAAATCAGTATACTCTTCTACTAACTTCTTATTGGTATCAAAATCATCGGTAAATTTATCAGGATATTCTTTGCATAGTGCAATCGCTCTTATTTTTATAAAAGATGGTCTAATATTACCCATAAAATCCCTCAGTATTTTGCCTCATCTAATTGAACTTCAATTCTGTCATCACCATCTTCGCGGTTAACTATGATATGAATTCTGCGAGGTGGCTTTTGTATCCCCCTTGCCCAAATAACCTCATTAACATCTTGGTCAATCCATATATTCTCCTCATCTTGGACTTTCATATGACGTGTTACGAACTTTTTTACTACTTCTACGGCCCTCTTTGCTCTTTTAGTACGCTGGCAAGCCCATGCAGCGCGTAATGGGACTGTATAGTGACGTGTACCATAGAATAATTTTGAATCTGCCATAAAATCACCTCTGCAACTTGCTCCTACGCCAATGATGACGGCGCGGGTGGCTAGTCATGTTCCTACCAGTCTTTTGCATAACCCAAACTGGTACCCTTCTATTGGTCTTAGTAACCTTATTCAATCGCTTCTTCTTTGGTGCTGGTTTATTTCGTGCCATTTATTCACCTCACAATCTTCTAATTGTTGATTCCCTACGATTGGAATTCAATCTTGCTAAAACCGCTTTGAGTGTTTGATCATCCACTGGAACATTAAGTCTACCTTCTTTATGTAAATTCACGAGGTGGCGTTTTACACCTAGAGCCACCTCTTCACGTGTTAATTCAACAGTAGCAAGTCTCTGACGAGCTTCGGGAGTCAAAATAGAGCGCATAGCCTCTGATAGCATATCTGCTTCTTGTGAAATCGCAGCTTGCTGCTCCTCAGATTGTAACTGAATCTCAGCTTGTTCTTGGATATTCTTTTGAATCTCGGCGCGACGGGCTGAACGTAATTTATCTAATTCAGAATCATCTACGGACATTGTTTCTAACACCCCCCTCACTCCATTCAAATCAATACTTTGCCAAACCAGGCGCTACCTCTAATGCTTGTGGAAGAACCTCATGTGCAACGCCATCAAGTAATTTTTGGCCCTCGGCTGTAAGCCCACGACCAAGTCTTACAGTACCAGTAACATTAGTCTTAACTTCTACTAAACCAGCTTCTTCTAATTGTTGCAAAACCGTACGAATAATATGCCTTGATCCTGCTTTGGCTCTATTAGGGCTACTACCACGATCTCTAGGTCCACCAAACATTTGTGACAAGTGGTTAACTCCAATAGGAGCATTCATGCCTACTTTACGGAGTACTGCTGCGGCTCGCATGTCCCACCAGTTCTCCTGAGTAGGTGGCCTTTCACGATGTACGCCTGTTTTAACATGTAGAGCCCATTCTGGGCGAACAATCTTGCCATTAGCGGCTAACTTATCAGCCAATACAGGCAATAGAAAATTCGCTGGAACATCATGGAATGTCGTCATATATACACCAATGCGAGTCGCCGACCGACCAGCCGTATATAACGCAATCGTCCCCCCTACGGGGGGGGATATATTCAAAAAAACTCAAATTCACCTACATCAAGTTGAAGCACATCACCGATTTCGGCGATAACATGGAGAAGGCAATTGCTCGTAATCCTAACCTTCTCCGCACCCTACTTGGACTATCTGTAACGCTAATCATCGTACTAGGATATGCGATATATTCTGCATCTATTGAATCTGAATATTACCACTATAATACTCTAATGCATGAAAATGAATTATCTTTAATTCAGGAAAATAATGACAATTATTCAACCCAATGGAGTGGTTCATCTAATGGTTCAATTTCATGGATTAATTTCACCATATCTGGGGCGCCTATAGATAGTACTCTAACAGTTACCAGTGGAGGGAACAAATGGTGGAGCCACCCCTCGTTGGGCGATCCCGAAGCTGTTAATTTCAACTGTATTGAGCCAAATCAGGATTTTCAAATGGTTAATCACTGCGAATATCGTTTTACTCATACCATCACTATTAATGAAACGGGGGGGGCAAAATTACATGGATTGATTTCAGATTCATTACCACTTTCAGGCCTTGGCACAATAAGGTCTGATAACATCACTACTGCTCAACAAAGCTCTGATGAAATCCTAAATCAATCTAACAAAACTACTAGTTGGTTAATTAAATTAAATTCCAACACCCCTATAGATCAAAATTCATTATTCCTAAATACCACTTTTGTAACACACGAACTTATTGATGTAGAAAAGTTTCATTTGAATCCAGTAGTAGAATCTATTTGGTCACTAACTGCATTAATTACTTGCTTCTTTTTGGTATTATCCCTCCCCCTGGGTATTTATTATGCTAGTATCAAACGTGAACAACGAATAAATAAAATTAGGTTAAAAAACTATGAAGAAGAGTGATTTTTCACCTTTGATAAATTTAACCTAATACCGGCTACTTAAAATATTGAAAAGAATGCTTGCAAATGAGGGACATGAGAGCATCTACTAGCCGACCAACATTGGTGGTTGTTTTTTTGATGCTTGGTTTTAACCTAACGGCAATGACTTCAGACCATGTGATAAACCATGCTGATGCTGCTAGTGGAATAGATATCAGCCCCGTAGATTTTGACATGACTTATGTTAGTTCAAGTGACAGAGATGCTTATGCGCTTTTATCTAGCCATGACCCAAGTAGTTCTGGATTTACACGCCCCCTTGACCTGTATTTGATTGATGGGATGAGGAACGTATCATCACAAATTTCCATTACTATCCAAAATCTTGGTTCCAACCCATCTGGTAGTTTCCAAATGAGTTTAGTTGTTTTACATAACGAATATACTGATTTCGAATTACTAAACACGACTATTAATGTCAATTCAATTAGTGGGGGGAGTTCCACTACTGCCACACACACATGGGCTCCACGTTATGGGGGAAATCACACATTATTAGCTACGACCCTACACAGCACAGATGATAACAACGCGAATAATGTTTACAGTAAACCTCTAGCTATTGGCCAGTACTACTACAATTGTGACACCTCTGGCTCTTGGACATTAGCACCTGGATGGAGTGTCGATAGTGCAATCTCGCTGTCAGGTTCTTCTTTCAATGTTGGTTCGGGAGGAACTAGTAGTAGTTATGGCGCTAATTGGGATAGATCACTTACCAGTCCTATTTTTGATTTTTCTAATGCACACCCCACACCTAATAATTACGCTAAAATTGGATTTTTCTATACAGGGTCAGTTGCTGCTGGCGATGGTATTCGTTTAGAATTCAATGACCCTGCCAGCAACAGTTGGCTCAATATAGTAAACAATGGGTTTTCATTTAGTGCGAGCCCTGATGTGAATCTAAATGATGGTGTAAGTTGGTTGATTCAAAGTGAAGCTAATGCCCCGGGTTCTTCTTCATTAGACCCTGGGATGATTATGCCCACCCAAACATTGCATCAACAATCTCAATTTAGATTCAGATTTATTTCTGATCTGGCAGATAATGCTCAAGGATATTGGTTGGATGATGTAGTAATCATATATGATGAAAAGGCTTGGCCTGAAGAATACCAAATACAAATGGGAGTCACATCAACTGATAGTCATGCAAGAAGAGGTCAGTGGTCTGAACATATAGTTACAATCGAAAATACTGGTAATGTAACCGATTCATATTCCCCATCAGTATCTGGGTTACCAAATGGCTGGGATTATCAATTTGTCCATATGTCAGGTTCTACTATCTTACCAAGTATGTCTTTACCATTATCACCGGGTGAAACAATGTCTTATCGTATTCAAATTAAACCTGGGCCTAATGCTGCTACTGGACCTCAAAGTACCACTGCTATCATCTCATCAGATTCTTCGGGCAGTAGTATTGCCAGTGTAAACCTCAATACCATTGTTGACCCTGACTATTTGCCACAATGGAATCCTGTGCCACCATCCCACTATTGCCTCCCTGGTAATTCTTGTGAATTTTCCATTAATTTGACTAACATAGGAGATGGCTCAGACACATTTACTCTTTCTGCTAATCCCGTAGTACAATGGGAAAATTGGACCTTTGACATTTCTTATAATCAGCCACCAACCGTAACTCTATCCCCGAGCCAACAAGCGAATGTACTCCTTCAGGCTGATATTCCTTTAACTGGATTACCTGGTCAAACAGCATCTATAGATATCACTGCAACTAGCCAAGTAGATTCTACTGCATCTGACACCATTAGAGTTAATCTCACAGCATCAATGATTTCAAATGCTGATGTTGGAGTTGATGTATCGGATATTCCTGATGGAGGATGGTGGGTAGAACCAAACGAAACAATTGTCGTCCCATTTACCATTTGGAATAATGCAACAAATCAAGACACCTTCATTTTTTCTTTGGATGAAACTAATTTGAGAGGCTGGAATGCTTCACTTCCTCCATCAAAAACTGTAATTATCAATTCTGGGGAAACTGGTAAAATTATGATAAATTTGAGGGCTCCAATTAATGCACAATCTGGAGACCCAGCACCCATCTTATCCCCAATTGCTATTAGCAGTATATCTGGCACCCCCGCTGGATCTACATCTTATAGTGGGATTCGCGTAACTATGTTGCACGACATTATTCTCAGAAATTTAACGAATCTCAATTATATCATTCCAGGTGAATACAATTCATTACTATTTGAAGTTGAAAATATTGGCAACGGTCCAGAACACGCTGACGTATCTGTTCAAGGAATTCCAACTAATTGGGATTATTATTTTGAAGTTGGAGGAAATCAACTAGTCGGACCAATTTCATTATCGCCCACATATGAATCTAATAATATCGTTCAATTGCACCTATTTTTCAAACCCCCTGCTAACGAGGAAGCTAATATAGAAGTAGAGTTCCAAATATCTGTCAATCCTACTCAAGGCACTGATATCAATCAATCTGATAACTTATTCACCTTTAATTCGCGGACTCAAAGAATTACTAGCCCAGTACTAAATTTCGATTCTGATGAAACGATAAAGGTTCGTACTGATACGATATCTGTCGTAACACTTTCATTAATGAACCAAGGTAACTATATCGATAATTCAATGAGGATTAAAATCCAATCAGATCAAATTGTTCCTGGAATAACATCTTCACTTACTAATGGTGGCCAGAGTGTGGTATTAGATGAATGGCTAAATACACCTTTAACACCTAATCTAATCCAAAACCTGAGTTGGTTAATTTCTGTTTCTTTAGATGTCCCAGTAGGAACAAATGTTTCCTTTACGATTACTTTTGAGGCTAGTGATGATTACCATGGTAATGAACAAACTATTAATAAAACAGTAATATTACTAGTAGATTCACATCGCGACCTCCATTTCACTCATTCATTAATTGCAACAACTGAAACTGCACCAAATCAAAGGCATCTATTCAAAGTCAACGCAACTAGTTTCTCATCATTTACTGAGGAGTTGCAACTTAAATTCACTAATGGCGAAGCATGGTCAATTAAATGTGACAATAATGATAATACCGATTTCCAATGGACAAAAGTATTACCATCCACTAGTAATGAGGAGGGTAGAAAATCCTCATGGGATTGTGAATTTACTACACCTGACGGAGAGGTACCAATTTTTGAATATAAGGTGACATCAGATAATCAAACGATGATGGATTTCAAGCCTGAAATATTGATAATCCCTGAATCTATAGAACAAGGAGATTATTTCTTTGGCGTAGGTACATATGAGGTACAGTTACCGGTTCTTATTGCTGTAATCGGACTACTATTCCTTGTTTTTGTGCTGACTATGATCACTGCCATTAACCGTAAAAAAAGGAATGATGATGATGATGATGATGATGATGATGATGATGATGCAACACATCATCAATCAAGTCACGCATTACCAAAACAAGTTCAACCCCAAATTCAACCAACTCAAGTACAATTACAACCAATTTCACCCCCGGTCCAACAAACAAGTGCCTTTACTGATGATCAATTTAGGGCTGCTGGATGGACTGAAGATAAGATAGCCGAATATAGAAGGCAGGAGGCTGCTAAATTCAATGACGCAATGGCAGCTCATCAGGTGACTATTAATCAACAAATTTACAATACACAATCAAGTAATATCAATGCCCCCCAACCAAACCAACAACAAACAAATATTACACAAACTACTACACAAACGCCAAATCTTGCATCCGCTTTTGGTAGCCTAGGGGTTACTCAGAATGATAAACCAAAACAAGATAATTCAAACATTGATACTGCCGCAGCATTAGCATCACTTGCCCCACCTACAATTATTACCGAGGATGAAAAAGAAGAAAATGATATCATAGATGATAAAGATGAATCCGCACATAATATTCCAAAAGTAAATTGTTCATTCTGTCAACGTGTACTTACTATTGATGATCAATGGATAGAATGTCCTGATTGCGGAATTTTTAGCCATTCTCAATGTAGAGAAGGTCAACCAGTATGTGCTCGCTGTGGTAGTAGTAATAGTTGATTATTCTATTTCATCCCCATCTATTGGATTAGAATCAATGCCATCAATTTTGTCTAATTCACCATTAGGGTCAATCCCTGGCCCCGTAGGCCAGGCATACTCGAACTTTGAATGTGAGAAAATTATGAAACCACGTTCTCCTAACTGCCTCAATGCCGCTTCAGTTCTTTCAGTTACAGGTGCTATTTGTTCCTCGAATGTTTCATCCATTAATGATACAATTGACTCAAAACTTCGTCTGCCGTCGCATAACTCCCACAACAAACTATTCATTTCGTCTAGTGGACGCCTTAGTTGACTAGGAGCCCGCAATATCTTAGCCAATATTTTTTCTAATCTTTTGAATGTTTTTTTGTGTACAAGAACTACAAATCTACCTGAAACCCCTGGTAAATTTAGATTATTCGTTGATTCACCTCTACGCCCCCACCAAACCGGTGCCCTTACTGGGTATGAACCTGCAAGAGGAGACAAATATGACTCGTCACCTAATTCTATTGAAGACATATGAGCACCTATGTTATTTGCCATGTCCATAATACAAGAGCTAACATTGAACAAATTCCAATCGCTGCTAAGAGCCTAAGATATTCTACCTTTTCCGTGAAATTTCGCACATACCATGCACCCGACCCACACAATGCGCATATCAGCAAAAGTAGGTACCAACCCGGAGGCATCAATCATGGGGTGGCAAACTCATTAATGAGTTGTTGGAAAATTTGTAATACCATTGATACTCAACTTTCTGAGTTAATATTAATGAAACCATCAAAGAGCAGAACGGATACGTGCACCCAGGGTGTACTAATGGAGAGGATAAAACAATTCTTTCGTACATTAGATGAATTCCTAGCTAATTATGCAAAATTATTCGGCGTAGGTATTGTAAAGTCTGCACCAAGAAATATATTATTCCTATCTGTATATGGATTGATTTATCTGTGTGCTATTTTTGCCAACCACACATTAGGTTTCATTGCATTATGGTTTGGTTATATCGGAGTTCTAGCTATCGGCAGAGCTTGGGCACAAAACGAAGGACTAAGGACTAAAATATCTAAGAAAATTGAAGACTATGACCCAGATGGTTTGCCAGACTTGAGACTAACTGCAGCACTTGCTGCTTCTCAAATGGTTTTTATTGTACCAATGATTTTAGAACATTCACATTCGATATTTGATTTGTACAATGCACCAGAAAATACTACTTGGAAAACATGGGGGCTTTTTGGGCTTGATCTTTTATTTCGTTCATTTCTAGATTGGTCCGAGGTATACAATATCCATATTTCTAATGTCAAATTATCAACAAGAGGTGGACGGCATTTGGTGATGTTTATTTTACTTTCAATCGACTACATGATTATTCAAACAATCATACGAATCATTGGGATCAACCGTACAATTGTAGAAGGAGTTGCAGTTGCTAGAAAAGACCCTGAAATGGCTTTTAGATTAGGACGCAGAGCCACCTACAAATTGTCATCAATCGCAAAAAATGAAAGTAATGACAACGAATTGAGAATGAAAACCATAGAAGCATTAGGAATGATCGGCGACCCTCGCGCATCACCAACTCTTGTTGAAATATTAGCCAATGAAAAATTGCATACATCAGCCACAGCCTCACTAGTAATGATTGGCCATTTTGATTCACTGATTAAAGGAATTAAACATGAAAATCCTTTGATTCGCAGAGGATGTGTTGCAGCATTGGGTAGATTAGATGATTCTATCGCAAACAAAATTCTTTCTGAAGCCATACAAGATAGTGACCCTGGTGTTCGCCAATTTGCCCATCAAGCAATTGGCCGCAATGCTCACCCAACAGACATACCTTTGCTTCAAAGAGGTTTGAAAGATCCTAATGCTGATGTTAGACATACCGCCCTAAAACAATTTAGCAACTTTTCTAGTGAAGATGCAATGAAAGTCGTATTATCCGCTGTAGAAGATGATACTCAGAAAATTAGGAGGCTCGCTGTCGAAATTTTGGCACGTTATCCTTACCCGGAAGTGGTACCTCCATTAGCAAAGGCAATGCAAGATCCCGACTCAGAAGTTGCTGCGGCTGCAAAAAGAACAATTGATCATTTAGAATCATTAGTAAAAGGTGGTGCGATTAATTAATCAATTTACTCGTAGTAATTTTCATTGATTCGACCAACTTCTCCATCCTTTCAGCCATCATTCCATCTATAAAATCCCCATTATCATTGAATGCTTCCTTAATCCGCCCTATAGCCAACTGCTCAGGAATTACGTGACCATGTAACCAACGAGCAGAAATGCGCATATGATTCAAAGTTGTAGTATTTGATTGCCCTCCTAAAGTACTCATTAACCCCCAGACTTTACCTCCGACTAAATTAAAATTAAGATAATCAAGTTGATTTTTCATCACCCCTGACATTGTACCATGGTATTCTGGACTAGATAGAATATATGCATCTGCTGATTTAGCCATTTCTTGGAATTTTAACACATTATCATCATTCCAACAACCATCTGCACCGGCAATTGGTAAAGGACTAGAAGAATAATCCCAAATATCCATTTGTATACCATCTTCATTAAACAATTTTTTTGCCATTTCTAGTAAATTACCATTTGCTGATTTTATCGAATATGACCCACAAATCCCCATCACTTTGAAACTTCTCATAGTCTGACGAATTCATCGTTTCATATTTATTTTGTGTAATATATCCAAAACTAATACCGTGAGCAAATAGGGAACTAACACAGAGAACACTTATGCGTAGAACTTGATGGTGCAGCATTGGGTGTAGAATTGGCTGAGCACGGACATGGCATTTGCCCTCATTGTGACCACCCACTTGAGGGTAGGGAAGCTGTTTGCCCTAAATGCGAAGGTGGTTTGTATGGAGTGCCTCCAAAGAAAGCTAACTTGAAGGATAAAGTGAAAGATGTAGCAACAAAAATAGAAAAAAGTGCCAAAAGCACTGCATCTAATGTAACTGAAATGAGTGGACAAACTGTACAGAAGGTTTCTCAATCAATTGGTGATCATGTTATTCCCGCTTGGTCTGCTGTTGCAAAAACTAGCGGAGAAATTGTTGAAAAGGTAATTGAAAAAACTTCTCTATCACCTAATAGTCATCCAGAAGACCATGATGCTCGTCCGGACATGGCTAGTAATACTCCAAATACTAGCAACGAACCCGACAGACCGATGGATATTGAATCCCTGATGGTCCAAGGGGAATTACTTGTTTCCGAAGGAAAAGAGCAGCAGGCATTGAAAGTATTCAATACAATCATTGCTGAAGACCCAAGTAATGCCATGGCATGGTTTAATCGAGGAGTAATTCATGAAATGTCTGGGTCAGAAGATGAGGCTGTCAAGTCATTTAGAGTTTGCATAGATATGGACCCAGACCATGGCCCTGCCGCAGCAAATCTTGCAGTATTACTTGATAGAATGGGTAATTCATCAGATGCTAGCAAATTTGCTAATATGGCATTGCGCTCCTTCCCTTCACATAGCAAACTAACAGAAATTGCAGGTGGCCAAGTACCCTCAACCAATCAATTAGATCCTCAAACAGTAATCCAAACTACAACTGATACCAATCCAATTCAAACACAAAAGAGCGAACCAGTAACTCAACCAGAAACTCAACCATTACAAACCCCTCAAATTGTTAATGAACCAATTCACCAAGCCGTTGTTGAAGAAGAAATTGCGGACACAGTTGATATTGATAGTGTCGTTGAAAATGCCTCAGATTTAATTAAACAACAAAAACCAGAAGATGCACTGGAACTGCTCCGTGATCTATTGCACGCCGAGGCATCAGAACATCCCCGAGCTTGGCGTATTGCAGCAGCATCAATGGCACAATTATCTCTCTATGATAGTGCCATAGAGGCTTTTACTTATGCTTTAGATTTAGATAATAGTGATGCTGCTTCATGGTATAACTTAGGTGCCCTTTATCGCCGAAGTGGAGAAGAAGAAAGCGCAGTTGCGTGTTATAATGCGGCATTAGGCCTTAAACCAGAATACACAAAGGCATCTTCAGCATTAGCAGATATTCATACAAATAATGGAGATTTGACATCAGCAATAGATGCATGGAGATCTCTATTAACACATGAACCAAAGCACGAAGGAGGAATTCGTTTTGCTGAAATTCTAGTTTCAATAGGAGAAGGCGAAGGTGAAGTCCTTGAAATGGCAACAGATATTCCAACCACACTTCCTGAAGGTCCTACTTTGGCAAAAGAGGCACTACAATATATCCCGGAAAATGATTCACAAGAAGTTGTTACTTTACGTGCTAGAGCATATACTTTATCCGGCTCATATCCTGAAGCTGTCAAAGCATGGCGATCATTAGTTGAAAATGATAGAGATAATCATCTTTTGTGGGAAGGTATGATGAAGACATTTATTGCTGCAGGTGACCAAAATACAGCAGAAAAATGTAGGCAGAAAATTTCAAGTTTAACTGGTGTCGTTTCTGAACCCGTTAATGATACTAAAGATGCACTAGCGGTCTTTGAAACTAACGAAGAACCTCAGGCTGAAGATATTTCAGAGGAGATATCAGAAGTAGAGAATACTATTGATGAGCCAATAAATGAAACGCAGGAGCAAACTGAAAGTAATCAATCAGATGACCCATGGGGCGACCCATGGGCTGAACAAGAAGTTCCTGGAGACATTGAGGAAATTGAAACTCCCAATCCAGTTGAAATTGCAGCTGCTGAAAATATTCTAGACCAAGCACCTATTGTGGAAAAAGCTCCAGAACCAGAACCATCGCCTGAAGTCGACTTGGCTAGTGCAGCATTAATCGCTCAAACCCAGCAATCTAATTCTGAAGATTTAACAGGAACTGGCAAGACTGATAGTAATTCAATTGCTAATCAAGATGTGCAGTGGTACAATAAAGGATTGGCTTTATTGGCAGATGAAAAATATGAAGAAGCAATGTCTTGTTTTGATAGGGCATTGCCAACATTTGTTAATGATGATGAAATGATTGTTAGAATCCTCAATGCTAGGGGTAATGCATTCTATTACCTAAAGAAATTCAGTGATTGTATTGAGGCTTATCATAAGGCAATGCAAGTTAACCCAAGTGGAGTTACTGGTTCTACATTATACAATATGGGCACCGCTTATGCAGAAGTTGAACGTTTTGAAGATGCAATAAAATGTTTTGAACAAGGAATGTCATCTAAGCGAGTAAATCCTTTAACTGGAGAACATTCTAAGATGGCTAAAGAACAGATTAGAAGATGCAAAATTTTGTTAAAAGAGCAACAAAAGAAACTAAAGCGATTTGCCAAGTTACAATCTTAGAAAATAAATTCTCGTACTTATTGGGGCTTAACACTGACTTCTATCCACTTCGAAGTCGGCGTGTTACTACCCTTGGCTACTGATTCCAATGGAACCAAAACATTAGCTTCAGGGAAATATGCTGCTAAATTACCTCTTGGAATTTCATAAGGGACGACCTTCCAATTATCAGATACGATCTTTCTTCCCATGAAATGGCTTGTAATTTGTACTTCATCTTTTTCATTAATTGCTAAATCGTCCATATCTAATCTATTCATCATTACTATCCTTCTAGAATTATAAATACCCCTATATCTATCATCCATTCCATAAATTGTGGTATTATACTGATCATGACTCCTAATTGTCATTAAGATAAACCTATTTTCCTTTATGGAACGGATTGGTATTGAATTAGAGTGAAAAATCGCTTTACTTGAAGGCGTATCCCATGTTGGACCGTCCCTTGGACCATTCGGTAAATAGAATCCCCCATTTTGACGTACACGATCATTATAATTGGAAAAAATTGGTAACACTGATTCGATTAAATCACGAATTTTGTCATAATCTTTTGACATTTCGTCCCATTTAAATGGATCTGAACCAGCAATACCATAGCCAATCCCGGATACGATTCCAACTTCGCTCAATAGCGATGTTGAAGCAGGTTCTAGATTTCCATTAGATGAATGAACTACCCCCATTGAATTTTCTACCGTCACAAATCCTGATTGGTCAAATTCTGTCCTACCTAAGCAGGGAAGTATTAGAGCCTGTTTCCCTGTAACTAAGTGACTTCTGTTTAATTTAGTCGAAATTTGAACAGTTAAGTCAATTTTTCGTATTGAGTTGGCAACCTCTTCTGTGTCAGACATCGCTGACAAAATATTACCCCCAAGAGCCATAAAAAGCCGAACTTTGTCATTTCTAGATGCTTGTATAAATTCAACAGAATCAAATCCAGAATCCCTAGGCATAGTAATTCCAGTTTCTCTTTCACATGCATCCAAAAATGAAGAGGGAGGATTATGATTTATTCCAACTGTCCTATCACCTTGAACATTAGAGTGCCCTCTAACAGGGCACGCACCAGCACCAGGTCTGCCAAAATGTCCACCCATTAATAGTAAATTTGTTATCTCCTGAATAGTTGCAACTGCATTTTCATGCTGAGTAACCCCCATAGCCCAACAAATTATCATATTATTTGCATTTATTACTGAATTACCAATCTCAATTATGTGCTCCTTTTCTATACCAGATTGTTTGGTAATATCTTCCCATTTAACTGATGAAATGTGTTCAACCCAATCATCAAATCCTTCCGTATGTTCTTCAACAAATGAATGATTTACACCATCATTATCTAAAACAACTTTTGCAATCCCTTGTAATAGAGCCTGATCACCACCTATTCTAACTGGAAAATGAGCGTCGGCAATAGGCGTACCTCTGCCCAATAACCTGATGATTTCCTGAGGATGTTTAAAACGGTTTAAACCAGATTCTAGCAACGGATTAATGCTAATTACAGAACCACCATTACGTTTTGTGTTAGCTAATGCTGACAGCATCCTAGGATGATTTGTACCTGGGTTTTGACCAATTACAATTACTAAATCAGCCTTATCAAAACAATCAAGAGTTACTGTACCTTTACCTATTCCAATTGAAGAAGTTAGTCCAACTCCACTTGATTCGTGACACATATTACTGCAATCAGGTAAATTATTCGTACCAATTTGTCTTGCTAATGTCCCCCAAAGAAATGCAGATTCATTAGACGCCCTTCCTGAAGTATAGAATACTGCTTCATTAGGATCATTCAAATTCATTACTGATTCAGCAATCATATCAAATGCATCATTCCATGAAATCTCCTCATAAAAATTAGAATCTGAACGAAGAACCATTGGGCTGGTTAATCTACCTAATTTATCCAACTCCATGTCTGAAAAATTTGACCATTCCTGAACGCTTTTTGATGACAACAGCGATGGAGTCAATCGTTTTTTAGTTGCTTCAGTTGCAAATGCCTTCGCACCGTTTTCACAGAATTCAAAACTTGAACGATGGCCATCTGGATCTGGCCAAGCACAACCAGGGCAATCATAACCATCAAATTTGTTGACAGACCTCATTGTCTTCATAGTTCTAATTAATCCAGCTTCCGAAATACCAATTGAAAATGATTTTCTAACCCCTGTAATACCCGCAGCGACCTGCTTTGGCTTACCAATTTTTATCTTCCCTTCTTTTTTGGGGGATTGGGCTTTTACATCTCTACGAATATTCAACACCTCAAATATACTGCTTTGACTATGCCTCTAGCAATTGGTATAAAAAACGCTATCCAATATTTGTGCTTAGATTCACAGTATTCTCCATGCACCACAGTAAACATTGAATTTTTCCTCTTTAAGAAAACCAATCAATGTAATCCCTGTACTTCGTGCAGCATCTACTGCCATAGTAGTAGGTGCACCCAAACCCACCACAACAGGTAATCCACCATATGCTGCCTTTTGAATAAGTTCGTAACCTATTCTACCGGTTAACATTAATACTTGATATTCTGCAGGTAAATCACCAGATTTTAGCCGAGAACCAATTAATTTATCCAATGCATTATGCCTACCAACGTCCTCCTTTATCGCCATTAAATTCGAGTTTTGATCATAAAGTGCTGCAGCATGTAAACCTCCTGTATCCTCAAAATTTCGTTGTGCAGGTTTCATAATTCTTGGTAAGTTAATCAATAATTTAGGATCCAACCATTTTTCATCAGAAATATTCAATCTATCAGGAATGGCATAATTTTCTAACTCCTCAGTACCACAAATTCCACAACTAGAATTTATTGTAAATTTACGAGAAGGTAAATCAGATATTTTTTTGTTTGAACTATTTAATTCAACCAAAACCTTGCCTTCAAAGTACTTTATTGAATGGATATCATCCATAGATTTAATTACAGATTCACCCAATAAGAAACCTATGGCTAAATCACCATCATCACCAGGTGTTCGCATTATTATTCCCAAACTTTGTTCAACACCAGAAATGGACACCGATATTTCGATAGGAGATTCATTGGCAACTGAATCCTTCCTTGAATGCAATTCACCATTTTCCCAAATATGAATAGGTTTGCTAATGGTTGGCTCTCCCCCCATAAAATCATGTCACACTACACTTAACTTAATCCTTCTTAACAAGAATACAATACATCAATTAATTGAATAATGTGTTCATATCCCGAGGTCTATGGAAGAAGGTGAGGCGACCCTAAGTGAAAGGCTCACTGATATAGGATTAGATGAGAAAGAAGCACGTGTTCTAATACTACTTTCTACATCTGAACCTCTGAAGGCTAGTGAAGTAGGGCGCACCGTTGGAATAAGCAGAATGGATTCCTATAACACATTGAAGAGACTTCAAGAAAGAGGTTTGGTATTATCTACCTTAGATAAGCCGATGAGGTTTACTGGTTTATCTATTCAAGAAATATTCCAGCAATTAATTAATCATGAAGAACAAGAGTTACGACGAATTAAATTTCACTTAGATGAATTGAAGAAAGGAAAAATAGGACGTTTCAATTCCACGAATGTAGCATCTAAAGAACCCCTTTTTACTGTAGTCAAAGAACGTAGTTATATTCAAGCTGCAATGGAGAGGGTAATTTCAGACTCAGAAGTTGATGCATGGATATTGCTAGGAAAATTTGGCATCCTTCATTTAGTAAAATCAGGCGCTCTAAACGCGTTAAATGAGGCTGCCAATAGAGGAGTTAAAATCCGCGTACTCGCCACACTTGAAAATAATACATTGAAATTTTATGACAAATTAGATCAACGAATTGAAATAAGACATTCAGATTCTGTATCAATGAATGGATGTATAATAGATGGCGAGGTTGCGGTACAAAATGTATCTATGGAAAATAACCCTGTAGGCCGAGGTAAAGATGATGCCGCATTAGTAATTGAGGCACCTACCTTCCTAACTACACAAACTGAGTTAATTGATGAGACTTGGAAAAATGCCACTCCCCTAACAACTGCAAAATCTTTAATCGCAAAAGGTGAAAATACTAAACCACTTAGTATAAATTTAGGTACCGGTTCATTTTATCGTCGTTTTAAGGAAATAATTGCAAATAATATTTCTGATCAACATCCAGAAAATCAACAATGGACGAATGCCATACTGAGAAATAATCAAGGCACGGTTGGAGACCAACCACATTTACCTCAATTCGAGATGTTAGGATTAGATATTTCAGATATCATGAGAATAATAGGTAAAAGAATTGGAGAAGAAATAACAAATGAACTAGAACAAATAACTGATAATGATTCAGAATTTTGGCAGGCTTTAACTCAGGAATGGAGTGAAATGGGGATGGGGCGCATGGAAGTAATTGGAGAACCTCTAATTTCTATCAAAGTACACGATGCTGGAGCATGTGGGAAAGCACCACAATTTGGCAGCCCATTCTGTCATTTAGATGAAGGTATTTTAGAGGGAATTATAGAGACTAGGCTGGGAATTTCAACTATTGCTGTTGAAAGAAAGTGTACAGGAGAAGGTGTGAAGAATTGCTATTTCCAGATATTATTCGATGAAATCAATACATGAATTAATCAACTATCACCGATAGCGATTAACATGGACTGTCCTTCTGATGCCGGCGCCATTTCAGATTTAATCGGCAATGACGATGATTATGACATTGTACCAATTAATGTCACACTTACTGAAATTGCTTCTAAATCATTACGTGAATTATTCAATTATGAGCCAGGAGATGTTGTATTAAAAATCGCAGTTCACCGTGGTGGATGCTCAGGTAACTTATATGATATGCAAATTATCGATAGACCTGATCCCGAGGGACATCAATTCGATGATGTAAATGGTATTGATATATGCGTATCTGATTACGATAGCAGTTTATTATCTGGAATAGTCATTGATTTCCAAGATAGTTTAATGGGCGGTGGATTCAAAATTAATAACCCAAATGCTGACAAAGCTTGTAGTTGCGGGAAAAGTTTTGGATGATTAATCATCTGTGACTGAATCTTCCATTATAGGCGATTTACCCTCAACTAATTCCTCTTTAGGTGATTTTCTTGTGGGTTTCTTAGGCGGCAAAGTCACTACACCCTCCTCAACAAGAGATGGTAGAGACATCAAATCCTCAAATCTAATTGAGGCCTCCAATGAACGATCAGGGAAACGATGGTCATTTTCAAAAAATTCCTTCAGCATACAAATTAATCTTAAACTCAAACTACCATCCCTATTTCTTGTGAAAGAATATAGTTCAGGGTCCTCATCCTGAATTAACTGAATATGGAAAGTATCTCTAATTTGTTTAGCACGTCGGGATGATGCCCATTCAATCAACGCACCAACTATGGTTGTGGTGTAAAGAACTACTAAAATTGAAATGGCAAATATTATTGGATCATGTAATCCAGTACCAGGGAATGTAATAGTAAGAAATACTTGGCGACCTAATAATAGTAACAAACCTATCCCCACAACAGGAGTTAATAAATCTTGTAAAATTGCTTCCAAGGGTATTATTCTTCTTTGAGCATTATCTGCAAATGCTAACTCGCCATCAATCGCAACAGCGGTAATAATAGCTAATGAAGCTAAAATAAGGTACACCAGCCCTGCAACAGTTAGAGCATAAATATCAGGTAGAGACAAATAATGAACTATTAGATATGCAAATAATCCTAGGAAAACAGTTGTTGGCATACGATGCAAAGCATGAATCCAAACATCTCCACGACGCGCATCACGAGCAAGTTTGGGGACACCAATTAATTGCCAGTTTGTGTATTTTTTAATCAGTTTGACTATCCACGACAATACACCCTTGTCAACCATAATCCATTCAGTAAACCTAAGAAGAGGAAGCAACGGAATAATCAAAAATACAGCAAAAATAGAAAGTATTGGCCATAAAATCATAGAAGGTAATATCAAAAAATGCATTGTATTTAGAGGGTACAAAATGTCACTTTCTATCCTGCCCTGCTCTTTTTCATCTAAACCCCAACCTCGCGCTGCCTTATCTAATGAATTACGGAATATCTGTAACGGATAACCATGAGTCAAAATCCCATCAACCATATTACGATATTTTTTGTGTATATCTGATTTTAATACGCGCTTCTTCCATAGCCTTTGAGTGGGGATTGAAAATATCATTGGACCAACTAGTAAACCTACTACTAAAGCTAGAGAAGTAGGGTCATCTACAGACCAATCCATTAACATCCCGTTAACAAAGCCATTGATGAATAGAACGGTCTAAAATCCTAAGAAATATCAATTCTACCTATGATTTGAGAAATTGCGAGGTGGCCAAACGCATGGCTATCAGTTGATGCAATTGGGTCAGGATTATCACCTGTAATGAATACAGTATTATCTGAATTAATCGCAGAAATTCTCTTAATTAACTTGACTTTAGGTTTTAGTGGATGTTGACACATAATTATATCACCAACAACAGGGATATTGTTTGAATAATATTCATGGTCACAAATAACAACTTGACCATCAACTATTGTAGGCCACATGCTACCCCCTTTAACAAGAACATTGGTACAATTTGGCCTTTGAGCCATGTAATCACTCAACTAGCACGTACCCATGGAACATCACGTCCCTTTGCTGCCCAAAAGAGGTGGTGTATTGCTTCTATCGCATCCATTAATTCTTGAGCATGAACCGATGATACCTCAACCTTACATGCCGAACAAAGTTTTGCTGCCTCCCAAAAAATTGTATGCAAATTTGGATTATTTTCAAGATGTTGTGGTTTGAAAAAATCAGTCCATAGGACTAACAATTCATCCTTGCATTTTTGAGCTTCTTGTTCCTTGATTGCAGCATAACGGCTCATCGTATTAAGATAAGCAGACATTGCTTCAGAATTTCCAGTATCGGGGCATTCAAGAGCCAACATTTTGTTTGTCATAGATTGTACAGCTTCACCTGCAATCCTAGCACTAGCAGGGTCATAAACACCACAAGGTCCGTCACAATGTGCCTCGGCCACAATTTTCAAATCATCAATATCCATTCTAATCACACGCATTCTAATAAGACATAGAATATCAAACTTCGCGCGATACACTCTTACATATTTCATACACAATCTTGATTGTTATCCTTGTGCTGCCACTGTCAATGAAGAGGATTGCAGTAACTGATGGCATGGATGAAAAAGCTGTTAGCATACTCCAAGATGCAGGTTTTGAAGTGATATTGAAACATTATTCTAAAGATGAATTAGAGTCTGGAATCCTTGCAGATTTTGATGCAGTGGTAATAAGAAGCGCAACTAAAATCTCAAAAAAAGTAATTAATTCATCTAGTGGTAGAAAGGGATCATTAAAACTAATCGGAAGAGCAGGAGTAGGAATAGATAATATCGACATTAAATCTGCTACTAAATCCAAAATAGCAGTATGTAATACACCTTCTTCTTCAACAAATGCTGTTGTAGAATTAACCATCGGCCATCTTCTAACTTGTGCTAGGCACATTGCTACTGGAGATCGTTCACTTAGAAACGGTGAATGGCAAAAAAAAGATTTGAGAGGGACTGAATTATCTGGAAAAAGGTTGGGATTAATTGGTTTTGGTAGAATTGCCCAAGGTGTAGCAAAAGTTGCCCGCACACTAGGTATGACCCTCCATACTTATGACCCTTATTTGCCACCTGAAATTGCTGCTGATCAACATTGTACCCTTCACGATGATGTAGAAGATATTTTCCGTTTGTGCACTCACATTTCTATCCACTGCAACCTTACCAATGAAACGCACCATCTAGTAAATTATGATCGTTTGAAGATGATGCCACAAATAGGTACTGATGGAGTAAAATGTGGAAATCACTTAGTTAATTGCGCTAGAGGAGGGATTGTTAACGAGAAGGATGTATTACTAGCTCTGGAAGATGGCACGCTCTCATCTGTAGCCTTGGACGTATTTGAAGTAGAACCTGTTTACGATAATCCCTTAATTCATCATAGAAATTTTCATGGCACCCCTCACATTGGTGCTGCTACAAATGAAGCACAATCCCGAATTGGGACTGAAATGGCTGCCTTGATAATTGATTATTTTAATGGTAAAAAACCAAAATCAATTCTTAACTCTGAAGTGATATAACTACTCTAATTTATGCATTTCAGTCAAATGTGTTTTGAACTCCATTAATACTTCTGGTACTACAATTCCTGTGATAGGTTTTCCACGACCTAATCCAGCTTCATTCTTTGCACCCCATACATCGGAATTAAATTCCGTAATTTGTTTTGTCAATCCACGAAATCTACCACCTTCAACAGTATCCCCTAATTGGCAATCAGGGATTTCTGGGAACTGGCGAATATCTACTGCTGAAACACCATAAAGAGTTGATGAAAGGTGATGACAAAGGAAAGGGCATATTGGTGAAAACATGGTAAGTAAGTCCCTTACAATCCTGTGTAAAGTCCATGCTGCTGAAATATCACCATCATATAACCTAGTTTTTGACATCTCTAACCAATGGTTAGGAAATAAACCTGTACTGAAATTTTTCATCAATTGGGCTGCTGTATAAATATCAATATTAGACCACGCCCCTTTAACTGATTTATTGAGTTCGCAATATTCTGACAAAATCCATTTATCTGCCACCGTTAAATCACTAGGAGGAATTTCCAAGTTTTTGGGCGTCTCAAATGTACTAGCAAAACGAGCAACGTTGAATATTTTAGTTAAAACACCATAATATTTTGCTTCTATTTCTTCTGGATTGATTTGGAAATCATCACCCACCTGGGCATCACAAGCCTTCCATAATCTGAAGCATTCTGAACCAATTTTATTTGCTTTAAGTTGAACTGTCTTATCAGGACCCTTCACTTTCCATGAACCTGTTCTGCCGCCCGCACCGCACTCCAAAACAGAATCTGCATCTATACCATTACCCAATGATTTGGACATTTTACGTCCCCAAGGATCCATGCCTAAGCCATCAATCCAAACATTTTGAAAACCTGGTTTATCAAACATTAATGCAGATTTGAGTAGAGTATAATACAACCAAGTCCTTACTATTTCCTTCCCTTGAGGGCGAAGTCCTGTAGGGAAAGAACGCTCGAATACATCATCATCATTCAGGTAACCTGAAACAAATAAATTAGAATTAGATGAATCCATCCATGTGTCGAACACCTTTTCCTCGCCTTTTAAATCACCCAATTCATCTATTAATGAATCATAATCACCGATATCTTCTCTTGTTTCACGATTTAAAACTCTTGAACCACTAGAGGGTTTTTCCCTCCATGGCTGAACATAGACACCAGAATTAGGAACTACTACTTTAGTGCCATCTGCTGAATACCAAATAGGAATTTCAGTATGATACCATCTTCTTCGACTAATAGGCCAATCAATAGTAATATTATCCATCCAATCTAGTAAAAATTGCTTATTTCTAGGTGGGATGAAATTTATTTCATTTGCTATGTCTGATAACCTATCTTGTATATGTGTTTGACGAACATACCACTCCTTAAGCAGAATAATCTCAACAGGATTTTTCCCTCTTTCTGAAACGGGAACTTCTTGTTCCCTAGATTCCATATTCACTACTCTACTATCACTATCTAGTAAAGCAATAATATGCTCCCTAGCATCTTTGACATTCATGCCACTGAGTGGCCCCGAAATCTCAGTCATGCAACCATCCAAACCAATTGCTTGGAATGGATTTAGGCCTAAATCTCTGAATACGGCGACGTCGTTTTGATCACCAAATGAACAGACCATAAGTACACCCGATCCAAACTCTGATTTTACAGAGGGGTGTGTTTTAATTTCAACAGTTGTACTTCTACCATTTACTTCAACAGGAAGTTCAATTTTTTTGCCTACTAGATGAGAGTACCTTTTATCATCAGGATGTACAACAACAACCCCACATGCACATATCAATTCTGGCCTAGTAGTTGAGATAATGACATCTTCGCCATCTTCAGTAGTCCATCTAACATCCACCAAAGTAGTAATTCTTTGTAATCTTTCTACTTCTGCATCAGCAATAGTAGTGCCCTCAATTGGATCATAAATATTAGGTCTTAAATCTTCAATTATTTGGCCACTCTTAAACAAATCAACAAATATAGACTGAGTTACTGCTCTGTATTCTGGAGAATCTGTCAAATATTCTTTTGAGAAGTCACAAGACAAACCTACACGGCTTGCAGTTTCCCTCATTGCTTGAGTAAATTCCTCAATAGTAACCTCACATAACTTTAGAAATTCTGAACGATCATATGATTTCATTTTCTTCCCAGTATTTTTCTCTACTGTGAATTCAATATTGATTCCATTACGATCCACCCCCCACGGAAAATAAACTTCTTTGCCCATTAATCGTTGACTACGTGCTATTACATCAATCATAGAATATTGAGCTACTGCACCAATATGCCAAGTACCACTAGGGTATGGGGGTGGAGTATCAATTACAAACAATTCTTTACCTGAATTTGGTTTGAATCCATAGCGCTGATCATATTCATTTTTATCATCGTAATGCTCCTCTTGAATACGCTTTTCTAAATCAATCGTCCAACGTTTTTCACTGATTCGTGGTTCTGCCATTTAGATTCCAACTAAAGCCCCATCACAAGTCAACAGCAAGGGTCCTCGTTACTCCGCCTCGTGTTTCTATTCAAGAGGGTGCCGATTAATAATTCCAAACAAAATATATCTGCAATGATATAGTAATGTCAAATAATCACTCTAAAGAGTGAATAGATGACTTAGATGTTAAAGGCAATTGATTACACGAAGTATCGGTGAAGAACATCTCGGAGGAGGGTGAAGATAAATCAGGGCCCTTAAAGTCCAACTCTTCACCACTGTCAGATAGGTTACTAGCAACAACAGACAAAGTAAAAGAAAAAATCAGTGATTTTGATACTGATGGCGCCATGGATGCTATCCTAGCAGCACCTAGAAGACTGAAAAAAGAATTACGAAAAATGACTTTCTTCAGCTCTTTAACACGATTCCCTGCGCCTACCGTTGCAATATGTATCCTATTCACAATGTTTTTCTTATTTCATTCTGGAATTCTAGATAAATGGACAGGTACAGCCTCAATAAATGTGAATGGTGATTTAGAAGTTTATTTGCCTGACGATTCAAGAGTCAAGGACGACATCTCCACAATTGAAGAAGATTGGACCACAAACGCCATGATTATCTACGTAGAATCGGAAAACCAAGCTGTAACTAATGTAGAAATTCTAAAACAATTTGATTTGATTGAACGACAATTGAATAAGGTTGTTTCAGATGGCGGTGATGAAGATGGAATAATTTATATTTTATCCATATCAACTGTTGTAAAAGAAGTCAACTCATCTGCCCCCAGAGTGGCTAAAGCATTCTTCTCAAATGCATTTGATGAGAATCTCTCTCAACAAATAAATAATCAAATTGATGATTTGGGCGACACACTTGGCGGATACAGCATTCCCGACGACCAAAATAGAGTTAATCAAATAATTGGAGAGTTGCCACCTAACGCAAAAGACAAGCTCTACCGAGATGTAGGATCAGGAGCCCTTGAAACACTTGGATACCCCAATAGAGGAGTTATTGTTGTGGGTGTTGTTGATTCCGGTTTTGTGGCAACAGAAATACCAGAAGTTTGTAAAACTGGGGGGCAAAGGCAGAGTGAAGCATATACCGATATTATCACATACACTGAGTGCTGGATAGAACAAACATCTTTAGAAAATAACTGGAACAAAGATACATCAGATTGCCAAGACACAAATGATGGGCAAAACACAACTGGCCCCGAGTGTCTTGGTTTGACAATGACATTAACTGGACCTGTACCAATTACCAACTCAGTTACAAAATACTCATTTGTCCTATTTTGGCAGATTTTCCCCCTTGCTATTGTGGCCGTGGCTTTCGGACTATTCCTCTTTCATTCTGATTTAATCCAAACTGGTAGAGTAAGGGTTATTCAAGGAATTAAAGTCATTATAATTTCAGGTTTACCAACACTTTGTTCAGTTTGGTGGACTTTAGGTATTATTGGATATTTAGACTATGAAGTCACAATGACTGTTATTATTGTTGGTCCAATTTTATTGGCATTAGGGGTATCATATGGCCTACATATCACTAATAGGTATGCAGAGGAATCCGGGACACCAGAAGATAAAATGGCAATCGCTTTGCAATCTACAGGTAAAGCAGTACTACTTTCTGCAATTACTACTGTAATAGGGTTCATTTCCTTAGTTTCTACTCCAATGGCACCAATTAAAACAGTTGGAATTGCCCTAGCAGGAGGTATTGTCATCGTATACATGCTTACAATGGTCATGGTACCAAATTTGACGATGCTATTAGACTTGAAGAAACCAAGTCATCCGCCACCAAAAATTATTGAATTCATTGTTGAAAAACCCATTAGTTGGCCAAAAATCACATTAAGTTTCTTTATCATCTTGATGTTAATATCATCGGTTTGGGCTAGGCCACTAGTAGAGGAGAATATCGATTTACTTGACATGGCTCCTGAAGGCCAACCCCCTATATTAAAGATGAAACAGTATAGCGATGAATTCAATGCTGGACAGATTGGGATGCTGCTAGTTGATGGCGCAATTTCTGGAGATAGAGATGATGATACAACTGAAAATGACGACCCTTTTTCGAAATTACAGGATATTGAGACACTCGAAAATAAAAGTGATAGTGTAGACAAAACTAATGCAGTAAGTATTGTTTTCTTGATGAAATCTGTTGGAGTTTCAGTAAGTGTTTCTGGTGAATTATTTTTGCCATTTTGTGATATTGCAGGAGGTACTGCAGGCGAAGTTTGTTATGTTATTTTTGATCGTGAACAAGAGCAAGATGCCACCTTTTGGAAGGTCTTAAACACTTTTAATACCGATGACGATGGAAATAAACGTGTCCAAATATTCCTCCTCGACGTTTTCTATGCATCACTAACCCAAGAAACTCGTCAATTATTCATCAACGATACCTTTCAAAGGAGTTTGATATACATCGATATGCCATTTATGAATGTACAAGATACTCAAGAAGCTGTTGACGAAGTTAACAAGGCAGCAGAAAGAAACTATCCAGGAGGAATCACATCATCACCCCTTATAGGGGTCGCCGCGGTTACTATTGCTGTCAATGAACTAATCGTTGGTTCTCAATGGACATCTCTTGGATTTGCACTGATTGCTACACTTTTTACTTTAGCCATTGTCTTTAGGGACCCGAAATATGCATTTTTGACTACTTTGCCTGTTGTTTTTACAGTTGCAATGCAATGGCTTGTAATGCAACAAATGGAAGTGACCCTATCATTAGTTACAGTAATGATCGGTTCTATATTGGTAGGTGTGGGTATTGATTTCAGCATACATATTGCTAATCGAGTTAGAGAACAAGGGGGGACTATCGAGGCTGTTAGAGAAGCATGTACAACTACAGGAATGTCCTTGATTGAGGCCGTAGTAGTCACTTGTGCTGGACTGGCCACCGCATTTTTCATTCCGATACCCGCCCTAAAACCGTTCGTTAAGGTAATTATCATCCTCCTAATAGTTGCAGCATCTTCTGCACTCTTGTTATTACCAGCTATTTTCACATTCCTCATTCAAAGTGGAGTAGGATTAGTGGGAGGTTCTGCCACCATGATTAGAACTGCAAAACTGATTGCTAAAGGTGAAGATGAGGAAGTTGTATTGGCATCATCAACTCATAGAATAGACCATGATTCATGGTGAAGTCAATAGACTAGACACCATATCGGGGTTCATGGTATCTTATTGGTTAATGAAGAGTGAACCCGATGTTTATCCCTGGGAACAACTGGTTGAAGATGGTGAAACTCACTGGGATGGTGTTAGAAATTATCAAGCACGAAATTTCATGAGAGATGATATGAAAGTAGGTGATTTAGTTTTCTTTTATCATTCCAATTGTAAACCACCACATATCGCTGGAATAGCCGTAATTAGTAAACAAGGATATCCTGACTTCACAGCATTAGACGCACAATCAAAATATTTCGACCCTAAATCTTCTGAAGATAACCCTCGGTGGTTTATGGTAAATATCAAACCAGTAATTGGCATTGACCCGATATCCTTAACAGACCTAAAACTGAACCCCAAACTAGTTGATATGCCTCTGATTCAGAAAGGGCAGAGGCTAAGTGTGCAACCAGTACCTAAAGAATGCTTCAAAATAATTTGTCAAATAGCAGAAATTGACGAAGGGATAATGTGACATCATAGAGCATGATCAGAAGTAATGAGGGAGTAAAATGGAACCAATACCAGTATCTAATAGAGCTGCACAAATAGAATATGCCATTCGTGATGTAGTGGTACCCGCAACTGAACTAGAGAAAAAAGGTCATAAAATTATCAAATTAAATATTGGCGACCCTTTGGCTTATCCCGGCCTACCGACTCCTACGCATATGGTTTCATCATTCCAAGATTCATTGAATAATCAGGAAAATGGATATTCACACTCTTATGGCATTTCAGAACTTCGCCAAGCAATTTCTGATGATGAATCTGCCAAAGGTTGGAATTGTTTACCAGATAATGTCTATGTCTGCCATGGAGTCACTGAAGCATTACAAATTATTTTTGCAGCCGTATTGCAGGATGGAGATGCAGTCCTATCACCAGGACCACATTACCCTCCATACATGACATATCCTCCACTATTTGGAGGAAAAACAATCGAATATAGATTAGATTCAGAAAATGGGTGGGCACCCGATTTAGATGACATAAGAGAAAAAATGAATGATTCTGTTAAGTTATTGGTTCTAATTAACCCTAATAACCCCACAGGAGGAATTGCTGACAAAAATACAATAGAAGGCATGTTAGATATTGCATCAAAATGGCCCAACTGCATCATTATAGCAGATGAGATATATGATGGTCTAAATTTTGAAAATAACCATTTATCTACTCCGGCAATTGCTTCTAATATAGAATCTAATGTTCCAGTAATATCACTAAATGGAGTTAGCAAGGTATACTACGCCCCCGGTTGGAGAATAGGATACATGGCATTTTATGACCCCATAGATAGATTAAATCTTGTAAGAGATGGAATCGAAAGATTACTACGATCTAGATTATGCGCATCAACACCTGCTCAAAAGGGATACCTTTCAGGATTGACATCTGATCGTTCATGGATGGACGAATACAGTTCAAAATTACTTGAACGTAGAGACTATTGTATGTCTAGGATATCATCTATAGAAGGATTAGATGCTCAAAAACCCGGCGGAGCATTCTATCTTTTTGTTAAATTAACACACCCTAAATGGATGAATGATGATAAACAATTTGTACTTGAATTATTACACCAAGAAAAGGTACTTACTGTGCATGGTTCAGGGTTTAGCCCAGAATTCGGAAAGGGATTCTTCCGCATAGTTTATCTTCCTGAAATTCATGTTTTAAAGGAAGCATTTGATCGTATTGAAAGATTCTTGATTAATAGTAAATAATCGCCATACGAACAGGGTCTATGACCCTGAGAAGCAAAACCGATTATAACACGAAGGTGGGCGACAGGGCATGGGACGTGCTTTGACTCGGTGTTCACGGGCGGTAACAAACCTAATTACCACCCTATCATTTGTTTTACTTGCCCCTACTGTTACTGCTAGCCCTACTATAGTATCTTCAAGTCATGTTGAACTACATTTGATGATTCCATTAGTAATTTCAATTATTTTTGGTTTATTTCTCTGGAGATGGCTATTGCCAATGTCATTATCCAATTTGCAAGTTGCATTCGAAATTGATGATGGGTTGTATGAAGTCCACCGCTTAACAAAAAACAAAAGAGAAGCATTGAGGCTGCTTGCTGCACCAAAAGTTGCAATCGGTTCAATGGCATATTTACTTGCAATGACTGGCATTTTGCTAATTGTTGCTGAATTACTAATTGGCCCCTCAGTTTTTTACCAGCCTGTAATTTACATGATGTTAATTTTAATCGCATTTCCGATTATTCTTTCGCCTTTCGTCACACTATACGCCCAACTATCTAAGCATACTAGCGACATTGGCAAATTATCCCTCTCCAAGACATTGTATGGTATGGTCTCTACTATTATGTTGGTGCTTGTTAGTACAATAGCGGTTTTCATGATAGGGTATCAAAAATCTGGAAATGGAGCAGACCAAGATGTTTTAGGCCAGTGGATAGGTTTTGCACTACTTATGTTCATGGCTCCTACAATACTAGCATATGGTAGAATTATGGGAGCCTCATGGAACACGTTGATAATCAATAAATGGAGAACAATGAAAGGATTACCGACTGCTATTGATCCTGACAAGCCAGGTTATTTCAAGAGGTTCTTCTCATTAATAATTGTCTTATTTTTGGCTACAATGCCATTAGCAGCATTGAACGGGATTGTCACACTAGTATTTGTCCAAATTGAAAATCCAGCAGATGCTAATTCAATGTTAGATTTAGGCGGAATTATCGGTTGGGAAATATATCAATTTGTTGAAAATAACCCAATTCTACTCAAACTTATTTCATTGAAAGCTTTGGAAATCACTCTTGCATCCTACCTAATGCTAAATGTTGCTGTTGTAGGTTTAGCATTTATATTTGAATTAACTAGAAACCTTTTCCTTGGTGGACAAACATTCGCAGGCATAGGTGGAGTGATTCTAGCTAGGCCACGTGAAATACGTAGTGAGATTGATGTACAGGGTAAAATTCTATTTTTTGGTTTAGCAGGATTTAGTGGATATTCAGTAATATTATTGATTTTACAGACTTACAAAGAATTTAGTCACTTAATGCCATATGGTGAGTCATCACCTTTTCTTCAGGAAGAAATCCTACTCTCCCAGACTTGGCAATTTATTGCTGCAGGGCAAGCCATTTTCCTCCTAACATGGATCCTTAGTTTAACCCGTTTCAAAACAATGCAACAATTAAGATTTGATCTGAATCCAGATGTCCGTAGAGAAGGCGCCATACTGTCCGGAGGCGGCGATTGGATGAGAAATCATGTAGAAAGTGCCGCTTACAATGATAATTTAGATGCATTGAGGAAATTCCAAAATGATAACATCAAAGGGAACCAATTAGTAGTTCAACTTGAAAAAAGCAGGGCACGAATGTTAGAATGTGCTATGCGCGGACTTTGGCCTGAGGCTATTGATGTTGCTAGAAAACTACTAGCTCAACAGGGTGGTGATGATGATGAAGCTAGAATGATCATCGCGGCAGGACATATTGCATCTAGAAGATTAGATGCTGCAAAAGAGGCCCTAAGAGGTTTAGAACAACCAGAAGGATATGATGAGCCAGAAATTCTTTCTTTTGTAGCAGAATGGTTTGACCCTTGGGATGGAAAAGCTAAATTTGACGACTTCTATGATTGGGAACATAGTTCATCTATTGATTACTTACAAGAATTACAAAAAAGGTTGCAGTTTTGGGAACCGGACACATCTATAGACTCGACACATAATGACCCATTGACTTTACACGCAATGATTAGTTCTGTAGCAACACTAAGAGCACAAAGAAGACATGATGAAGCATTAGAACTGGCCTTGGATTGCATAAGAAAAAATCCAAATTCTGCTAAAGCACGTATAGCAGCATCATTGTGCCTAATAGATTCAGGAGATTGGTTTGACGCTCTTGATATTTTTGAAGAATTACAAATTAGTGCTCCTGAAGATCCTCGTGTAAAAGCACTAGGATTAATTTTAGGATTCGCTGCTCCAAAGAATGAACTCGAATCGGCTATAGTTGATGCGCCTAAAAAAGAATTCCGAAGATGGGTTGACGAAGCACCTGCTAACGCAATTGCAGCACTAACAACAAATAATGGAGAAGACGAAGCAATTACAGCTAACATCTTAATTGCTGCCCATGAAGGAATAGAAAGAGAAGTACCGCCTAGATATACTCCTTCAACAGCCTGGAGGGTATTCAATTTACTTGTTCTTTTACCAATGTGGATATTTTCAGGGATAGTAGCTTATTCTAGGAGTGATAGTCAAACAATAGGAATAATATTTTCAATCTCACTAATTGCACTTCATTACTTTGGCTTAAAATTCAGACGACAACAACGTAGAGTTATTCGCCACAGAGATCAAAAGGCTATGGTAACATACGCTAAGAGATTAAAACGATACAAAGTATCTTTTGACAAGGATAGAATACCAGTAGGAACTCATTTGCTTCTTTCGGGCTTGCTCGTAACAATTAATGGAGTAGTATATGATTTAGGACTGCCTGGCTGGCTAGTAGTTAGATTACCCAAATCTACGAATAAAATAGTAAAAAGAAATCTGGCAACGAGGCGGAAAAAATTATTGAAAAGCTCACCTGCTAGATGTTCCCCTCTTCCAACTGAATGGTGGAATAAGAGGCCAAAACCTGTTAAAAAAGAAAAAAGAGTACTTGAAAAGTTAATCGGCCCTGCGGCTTACCGTGGAAAGCAAATCAGAAATTTAACAGGCGCCGCAGATGCTACAGATGGTGAACGAGTACCCATCATGGAAACAAATTTAGAAGAAAAACACATCCCAACACACTCAATTAAATCACAAAACACAGGCCCTAAAAGACCTAGTTCACGACCATCAAAACAGCCACCTAAAGATTAGAATTATTAACATAAGTTCAATTGCTGGTACCACTTGCGAATAATAATGCCAATCGTTGATGAAGACAACGTTGATTCCACTCCTTTATTTGCAAAACGCTTAACGAAGAATTTTGTAAACAATGTACAAGGACTGATCATTGAAAATACCATTACACCTAGACTAATGCATATCATAGGCGTCAATGAATATGAATTATGGCTGAATGAATTAGAAAAACAAGTTGGCTTACCACTAGGAAGAAAACTTGCCCATGCAGCCTCGGAATCTGAAGAATTGAGAATGATTAATAATAAACCATCAATGCCCAGCACTATATTCAATAAAATGAAAAAGAGAGTCGCTTGGGTAAATGAATCTTGGGAATTGAGTGGGCTTGGTCAATTTGAACAAATGAATAAGAAAGATGATGAAATAACGTTAATTGTCCATAATAGAGCCCATTCATCTTTCGCTGCTGGAATGGCATCTGCAGCATATGAATTTTTGACATCATCTAGATACAGGTTTCATTGGTCCGATGATGGTAATTCAGAATCACTAATTACACTAGAAAATGATTCTAGGCCCATACCCTGTGCTGAGGTCACACCGATACCTTGGGATGATGCTAAATTAGACCTAGAAGAATTTGATGAAATGCACCCATTAACTATCGCTTACCATGAATCTTCTGGGGTTTGGTCATTAGATGGAATACGGATGATGTGCATTAATCAAGACCTGTTATTGAGATTTGAGCAAAGTGTATTAGCAAACCTAATTGACAAACAAATCCCTCAATCAAATAGATATAAATGGAACGATATAGATGATGAAGAGAGAGCAAAATTTTGGTCACTAGTTGCTGAAACCAGCCGGTTAAGATTTATTGCTCGAGACGAGATGGCTTTGATTGCTGAAACTGAACATTGGATTAATGCAGGTTACCGGTTCCTTACTAAATTCGGCCTAGGAGCCATCAGTGATGTTAGAAGCGTTGATGAACAAGGAGGGGTCGAAATTACCCTCCCTAAGATGTACCATCCAGCCATTACTGTTGGCATTTTAACTGCTGCTTGGGAAAAGTCCGAGGCAAGGGAGGCTAAATGTGAATGGAGTTGCTCAAAAAAGGGCCATATTATCAAAATTATAGGACTTCGCACTATCGCTTAATTCCTTTTAATACTAATTATTTTGAATCATCTTTTACACGTCCTCGGTTA
>PBXQ01000078.1 GCA_002727675.1 Thermoplasmata archaeon
ATTAGATATGATGTTCATGGCGAGCCATTTGAAGGTAATGATGATGACTGGCAAGCCTACCTTGACAGTGTTCTTCCAACAGATGAAGATGAGAAAATACTTCGTGAAGAATACTTGACCCAAGAGTGGATCCAGTATCGTGAATGGAAGGGAAATTAAACAGGGGTTGAAAAAATGACAATGCTAGCCTTTGGGCTGCTGAATGTCGACCGTGATCGACTAAAGCCTTTCTTTGAACGGGTGCCTGAGTTGTTTAATTCTCACCATCACTCATCAGAACAGGATGCAGATGGCTATGAAGAGTTACTCTATCGTATATGTCGACCTTATTCAAGTAAGACACTCGACATGATTGATGAGTGGATGGGATTTGAACGTAGAGAATGGAAAAGCGATACGGAACGAGAAGTATTACTATTCTTGTATGCTGTAAGATTTCCCGATACGTTACTAATTGAAAGCCTCACTGAGGAGGCACGTAGTGATGTAAGGAGACTTTCGGCTTACTTGCATTTCATCAAGCACACCTATACCATATGGGATGAAGATACTCGTAAAGGTCTTGCAAGATTAGGATTTGTTATTCCAGATAATAAAGATGCGTGCCCCTTCACATATGGTGCTTATATCACTACGATTGAATTATTGAAAAATCTAGCACCATTCTATTCATTCCTTGAACACGACGTGCCTAGACAGCGATTATTTCAATCAGCATTGGCAGCTTATGGACGAGAGAATTGAATGCTAATTTATTCGCAATAGTAATGGTCACACCACCCTTCCGTCATTCATGGAGATTCGCTCTGTAGCCGTCATAGGTGCTGGTACTATGGGTGCGGGCATCGCTCAAATTTGTGCTCAGGCTGGTTGGCAAACCAATTTATTTGATGCATATCCTGAAGGTTTAGAGAAAGGTATGGGTAATATTGAAGCTTTTTGGGACAAAGGAATTGCACGTGGAAAAACCACTCCAGAACAGAAAGAAGAATGGTCCTCTAATCTTAATCCATTTTCAGATATGGTTGCTGCTGTAAGAGATGTGGACATGGTAATTGAAGCGGTTCCAGAAATACTTCAAATTAAGGCAAGAGTTTTTCATGTCCTTGGTGAAGAAACAAAGGAAAGTTGTCTCTTAGCAACAAATACATCCTCTCTATCAATTGCAGATATTGCTGCTGCTTCAGGAAGGCCTGACAAGGTAATTGGTATGCATTTTTTTAATCCAGTACCTATTATGAAGTTGCTTGAATTAGTAAAACATGATTTATGTTCTGAAGAGACAATTTCGTTAGCCCAATCAGCAGGTGATGCCATGGGCAAAACAACAATATTAGTCAAAGACGTTCCTGGTTTTGCTACTTCTAGATTGGGTGTAGTTCTTGGTAATGAAGCAATTCGTATGTTAGCGGATGGCGTTGCATCTGCTAGTGATATTGATACTGCGATGAGGCTGGGTTACAAACATCCAATGGGACCACTAGAATTGAGTGATTTGGTCGGTCTTGATGTTCGTCGTGACATTCTCAATAATTTAGCGGAATCATTTCAGGATGATTCATATCTGCCACACCCACTTTTGGATGCTTTAGTTAAAGAAGGTAGTTTGGGTAAGAAATCCGGCCAAGGGATTTATGATTGGTCTGATGGCAATAAGTCGGATCGTGACAGTTTTCCGATGTGAATATTATGATTCCTACTTGGATTGAATTAATAGGAGTGCTTGCTGGATTACTAGGTGTTGTAGCTTGGCTCCCTCAGATTCGTAAAGTGTGGTGGGATGGTAAGCATGATGGAATTTCATTACCATCATTTGGATTAGTATTTATTGCTCTAATTCTTTGGTTAATTTATGGGTTATTAATTAATTCATTAGCAATGACGATTTCAAATATTTCGGCTCTAACTTGTATTCTTGCAATAATTATAGGGGTATTGAGATTACGTAGAAAAACAATTTAATTAATCATCATTAAAATCTGCGGTTTTTTTATCCAAAAATGCTTCAACCCCTTTAGCAAAAAATTTTGTTTGGCAAGCATCAACAATACCTTGTTGTTCAATTTTGAGGTGTTCAGGAAATGAATTATACGTTTGTAAATCTAATAGTTCCTTAGTACCTTTTTTACTTGTAGGTGCCCAAAAACCCCATTTTTTTGCTACTTCAATGGATCTTTCAATTAATAATTCACTTTGTACAATTTCATCAATTGCTCCTTTATCCAATGCTTTGGAGGCAGACCATGTTTCATTGTCAAAGAAGAATTTTCTTGTTTCTTTATTTCCAACTAGGCGAGGTAATAACCATGTTGTTCCTCCATCTGGACTTAATCCTAATGAAAAGAATGCAGCAGCCATTTTTGCATTTGGGCTTGCAATTCTGTAATCCGCTGCCAAAGCTAATCCTAGTCCGCCACCTGCTGCAGCACCATTTAATGCAGCAACATAAATAGTATCAGATTGCCTAATTTTTATTAGTAAAGGGTGTAGAATACTGGTCAATTGATGAACTAATTGGGCAATAGTCCCATTATCATAACATGATTTAAATTCGTTAATATCGGCACCAGAACAGAAGAATTTACCAGTTCCTGTAAGAATAAATGCTTTTATTTTTTTATCATCTAGAAGTGAATTTATTGTTTTTGATAAAACATTCATTGTTTCTATGCTAAAGGCATTTTGAGCGGATTCTGCTAGCAAAGTTACTATTGCTACTCCATCTCCTCTGTGGTCAACATTTACTGCCATGAGTCCCGGTATCGGTCATGCTTCTTAAGTGCAAATCCATAAGAGGTGGCTTACTACGCACAATTCATGATGCAGCGGAGTGAAGTGTACATTAACGGAAATTGGGTTTCAACTAGTGGCAAGGGGAAAATCGATGTAATTAATCCAGCAACAGAGGAATTAATCGGTTCAGTTCCTGTTGGAGATGCTAATGATGTCAATGATGCAGTTGCTGCCGCTAGGGCAGCCTTCCCTTCATGGTCTCAGTCAACAGTTGAAGAGCGTCAAGGTTACCTTAACGCGCTTTCTGCTTCAATTGCTGAAAGAACTGATGAGATTGCAGAATTGATTAGTTCTGAGGTTGGTACTCCTATTAATTATAGTAAGATGGCTATGGTCGGAACTCCTCGTGTTGTTTCAAGATCTTACGCAAAGTTACTCGACACCTTCGTGTGGGAGACTGAAGTTCGTAACTCACTAATTGTCAAGGAACCAATTGGTGTTGTTGGAATGATTACCCCATGGAATTTCCCTTTACATCAAATTATTGGCAAGGTCGCCCCGGCGTTAGCTGCAGGATGTACTATGGTTCTCAAACCATCAAAGGAGGCTCCACTCAATGCTTTTATCCTAGCTGATATTATGGATGATATTGGAATTCCTGCAGGTGTTTTCAATTTGGTTTCAGGGCATGGAAGAGAAATTGGTGACTCACTTGCATCTCACCCAGAGGTAGATATGGTTAGTTTTACAGGTTCAACAAGCGCAGGAGTTAGTGTTAGTCAAGCAGCAGCCCCTACTGTAAAGCGTGTCACTCTCGAACTTGGCGGGAAGAGTGCAAATGTAATTCTTGATGATGCAGATATTGCCAAGGCAGCTAAGATGGCAGTTTACTCGTGCTTCAATAATTCAGGCCAAGAATGTTCTTCTTTGAGTCGTTTACTTGTTCCTGTAAATCATCGTGATGAGGTTGTTGATACAATCAAAAACACCATGTCAAGATATTCAGTTGGTAATCCAATGGATGAATCAATACGTTGTGGTCCTATGGTGTCAGAGCGACAGCAAAAATCAGTTTCCGGATACATCTCTAGTGGTATTGCAGAGGGTGCAACATTGGTTGCAGGGGGTGAAGGTATGCCTGAAGGATTGGACAATGGTTACTTTGTGAAGCCGACTGTATTTGCTGATGTTACTCCAGATATGACCATTTTCAGAGAGGAGATTTTTGGCCCAGTATTAACTATAACAACCTATGAAACAGAGGAAGAAGCTATCACATTAGCTAATGATTCAGAATACGGGCTCTCGGGTGGAGTGTGGTCTAGTAATGAAGATCGTGCAATGGGTGTTGCTAGGGCTTTACGAACAGGGCAGGTAAGTATCAATGGTGGTCCGTTCAATATTAGTGCACCATTCGGGGGATACAAATTGTCTGGTAACGGCCGTGAACTAGGTGTTTATGGTCTTGATGAGTTCCTTGAAGTCAAGTCAATTCAACGTTGAAGTGAAAAGCGTCATTAGGAGAGATAGTTCCTTCATAATTTAGAGGTGGGGTCATGGATGGTTCAGATGTTAATCATGCTCCAAGACTTTTGTTGATTTCAGGGGCAGCAGGCGTCGGCAAAACGGTGCTATCAAAAGAGTTAGCAAATAACCTTGGATTTGATCGGATTGCTAGCACTGATACCATTAGAGAAGTTCTGAGAACAGTGTCAAATGTTAATGAAAACCCAGCTCTTCATCGTTCTACTTTTTCTAAAGGTTCTACGGGTGATGCTATTACAGATTGGATGGATGCAAGTGCAGCAGTTGAACCGGGGATAGAAGCAGTAATTTCTCGTTCTAGAAGGGAGGGTATTGATTTGATATTAGAGGGGGCGCACATAATTCCATCTAACCGAATTTTATCAGATTGGCGCAATCAGGGAGGGGTTGCTATCGGTGTGTGCCTAACACTTGACAATAAAGAAATCCACGAATCTAGGATCGTTGAAAGAGAAAAAAATTCCCACAGAGGTTCTTCACGTTACCTTGCAGCCTTCTCACGAATTAGAACAATTCAAAGTGGATTGATAACAAAAGCAAAAGGATCTAGTTGGAAAATTATTGATACACACTTGCAAGGAGATAATATTAATAGAATTAGACAGTGGTTTGATGAAGAATGGTATAAAAAGAGATGATTTAATGTCAGAATTAAAACCAGAACCCTGGTACCCTCATCTTCTAGGATTTATTATTCCTTTAGCGGTTCTTTGGGGGAATTATGTTGGAGGTTATTGGACCTGGGGGGGGATAATTTTAGCTTTGGGAATTTATCCTTTATTAGATCAATTATTTGGTGAATCCGAGACACCTCGCCCATCTTCTGAAGACGGTTTGCCGCATGAAATCATTCTAGTCGTTCACGCTTTAATAAATCCTGTAATTATTGCAGCACTTTGTTGGAGAGGGTTTCAAGATGGCAATTCTTGGACCATATGGGTTGCAGGATTCAGTACAGGGATATCATGTGGAATATCGGGTATCGTGGTTGGTCACGAACTTGGTCATGCCAAACCTAAGTCATTCAAATGGTGGTTAGCTAGAGCAAATTTGCTATTCGCGTTGTATAATCATTTTACTACAGAGCATAATTATAATCATCATAAATATGTGGCAACAAAACATGATCCAGTAAGCGCTCCTAGAGGTAGAGGTATTTGGTTTCATATAATTCAATCAGTTCCTAAACAATTTGTTAGTGCATGGAAAATAGAAGTTAGGAGAAAGCAAAAAAAGAACAAATCAACTTTGTTTTTGTTTAATCCTTGTTTTATTGGATTAATAGTTGAAGCAATATTAATTGCTTTAATTTGGTATGTGTTTGGTTCATGGGGTGTAATTGCTTTTATTTATCAGGCAGCAGTTAGTATATTTTTACTAGAATATGTGAACTATATACAGCACTATGGTCTTCGTAGATTAGATGGTGAGCGTCAAACAGAGATGCATTCTTGGCAATGTGAAAAGCGTTGGAGCCGTTGGACTTTGTTAGAACTACCAAGGCACGCGAAGCATCATCTCAAGGCTAGTGAATCTTATTGGAAATTGAAACCATTCGAAGAAGTTCCTACATTACCTTCAGGTTATTATGGTGTGTTTTGGCCTTGTCTATTACCTCCATTGTGGCATCGTTGGATGGCTCCTAGAATCCCAAAATGAATAAGATTTCAACTTTTCAGTTGAAATCTACTTCAGCCTCAAAAGAGATTAATTGTAATCTAGCGTGTCTATCTGCAATACCAACTTCACAAACAATTGTATATGTGCCACTTGAATTAGTAACATTCATTTCAGTGATTATTATTTCCACCCCGCGGTGCTCTCAGTGCCGCATTAAATCATTAGCAGTAGAATTTGCAGCAGCGTTAACAGATTCTTCCCAATCATGGCCCCCATTGACAAAAATAGTACTACGATTTTCAATTAAAGGCTGCCAAACTTCTGAAAAAGTTTCAGCAACTTCAATGACTTCTTCAGTTCCGGGGTCATATGGGTCTCCTAGACCCGCAACAGAAACACCGAACCAAGCCATAGTAAGTAATGACAACATCAGCACAATTCCAGTTGCAAGTAGCATTTGTGCATTATTATCTTCACGCATTTGTTCCACCCCCAACATACCATACTTGCAGAGTAACAGTCCAAACATCTCCTCCGTCAACAACTAAACGGTGTACGCTCATAGTTCTGCCAAATGGGGTGCTACCTTGGCCAAATCGCGCTAAGTCTCCTTCATTGTTAGCAATCCAGCAGTTTCCTTGAACAGGATCTGGTAAACTAGTTAGAAGTGAATCACATGCTAAGTTCAAACTACCTTCAGAAAGAGTTTCTGAAAATGCGTTTGTGTGATTTTCATGATCTATTGCAGAGGTGCCCATTTCCTGCGCAAAAGCATCTTCAGCAGCTAATTGCAATTGGCCGTCAGAAGATGATGAGATTGGGTCTGGGATTTGTAATTGTAGCACAAACGTGGCTGACATGAAAAAGAGCCAAAACAATGTCAACATTTCAAGAACGTGTACTTGGGCTCTATAATCCGTCGAAACCTGTCGGTATCTCATCTATCTCATCACCCTGGAACGAAAGTACCCATGGCTGGATTTAACCCCATGTCACCTTGAACACCTAGTAAACTAGGTGAGAATGCAACTAAGTTGAATGCGAGTGTTGCAATAATCAGCATCATTCCAGCGTGCTTCATCCCACTAGAAAGCCTTCCAGTCGCCATTAATCCCGCCATTGCTCCGTTTCCGATGGCTTGAGCGCTAACGCCATAAAAGAAAACGACGAGGAAGAAAAGAGGGTCAATAGAACGAATAACCATGTTACCAATTTGTGCACTATCATCACCTGAATTAGACGAAGCAATTGCTGGAATAAATACTTTAGCCAATACAACAATTACACCTAGGAAAACCATGAATGACGTCCAAATAACAGCGATATAAGATGCAATTGCTCTTTCTCTTTCACCTTCAAGGAATTTAATTTCACGACTATCGTTGGCTGCAGTAACTAGAATATCAGAAATCTTCCCACCCGCTTTATTGGCTTCACCAATTAGGCTAATTGCTCTTTTAACAAGAGGTGTTCCTACTCTCTCTGAAAATAGAACAATTACATAACCAAATGCAACCCCCCATGATAGTTGCTGAGCCATTTTATTTACTTCTTCATTTAATGCCCCATATTCTGAATTAGCCAACGTTCTAACAGCCAAAGTCATTGACAAACCTCCTTTCCAGTATTCTGCCAAATCTCTAAGGAAGTCTGGAAACTTCTCTTCAATAGCGTCAATTTTCTTCATTTGCCGATCCCAGTATAAGGCACCAGGGTAACAAATTAAAATAAAACCGAATCCAAACCAATTAATGAAAATAAAAGGCCTCAAGTCTAAGGGTCCTAATTCTACTTGAGGCCCTATAAATTGGGATGCATTATTCATCCAATCAGGAATTCCATCATATGTGTCAACTTCAACAGTCATAGTAAATTCATTCATATTAGGTAGTTCTCTATCAAACTTAACCCATACTTCCCAACTTTCAGAAGGCGCTGCATTGGGTATTTCATAACGGCAGTCACCTTCTTGATTAGTTACGGAATCGAATCTATGAACCTGACCAAAACCAACAGAACCCGGTTCATGAATTTCTATTGTAAAGGGAAAGTCCTGGTCAGCCACGGCATAACAAGAGACCCTCATTTCTTGGTCTGGATGAGCCATAGATCCTATTCTCAATGGGTCAATACCCGGCACATCGAATCGTTTCCCAAGTCCCGGCCCCTTCACATTTTCCCATTCAATTTGCATTGTTTGGGTTGCTGCTCGTTCTTTAGTCCAAAAGCAACTTTCGTTTTGAGAATAATCAGGTGCACCAGCGTTAGGGTCAAATCCACAAGCGGTGTTAATAAAAACAGGGTTTCCATTGGCCGGAGCGGGTGCAAGAACTCCGAAAACTAGTGAAGCATTCGTGGCCCAAAATGCAATTCCCAGTAAACCAAGAATTACCCCCGTTGTTGTTATGGCAAGAAAATTTCTTCTAGTTACGTCATCCTTAGGGAGGTTAAGATTGACGCGAATCTTTTCTTTTTTCTTCCGTGCCATTTCATTACCTCTGTTTACATTTCCATTTCTTTACTCATTAACCAGACCAATGCAGAATAAGCAATATGGATGACAGGAAGAACTACTAATACGACCCCGTAAACCATTTCTTCAGAAAGTTCTGAACCAGCACCCGAAACCCAGAACATAATTACAAGCATGACAATTAGGAAAAGCGGCATTGCTACTGCAACCACAACATATGATTCAGCCATCATAGCTAATGTTTCTAGGAATACACCAAGTCTAATTCTATTTTCTCGCATATAATGTTCTGCTCTATTAAGGAAATAAATTTTCAAATTACCACCAGATGAAAGAGTCCCCACCATTCCTTGGAAGAATTCTGAAACCCAAGGGGATGCTGCTCTATCTACAGATAGTTTGATTGCTGAAACTAAATCCATCCCAAGTAGATTTATGTCACGGTAAATCATTGCTGAATCGTAAGAAATGTTTCCATAAATTTCTTTATTCATAGCTAAAGATCTGAATATTTTGGCAGGTGTAGCATTTGCTGCAGACATAGCAGCAGTGTATGAAGCAGCATATGGTAGATATTTTTCCAATTCCTCAGAACGAGATTTCTTTTCTCTTTCAGCAGCGCCCATGAAATATTTGTAAGTCATAATCGGTCCAATTAATCCACAGAAAGCAACTAACCCATATCTAATAATTCCAGGCACTACTTTTGTTTGATAATGTGGGCAACCACCATATGCAACCCATACCCCGTCAGGACCTTCTCCGCCCCAATTTAGATTAGGGTTTATGTCATTTTTATTCCAAAAAGCCCAATCTATGCAAGGATAAATAGTGTCTGGATTTTGCATATTTTCCCAAATAGCAAATGCCCCAATTTCTGGTAAGAACGCGATAACTAATATGCCAACAAAAATCAAAAATGAAACTACAGTACTCATGATGGCAGTGGCCTTGTACACTTCAGGCATAACTCTGATATCAGCCTGTAGCAATAATTTTTGCAGGCCTTTATCTGCACGTGTGTTCTTTCTTAATGCCCTTCCTAGAAACAAGTTTGAGAATCTCTGCCAACCAGTAAGGGTCATACCTTCAAATCGTTTTTTAGCATCTTCTGCCTTTTTGGCCATCAATCCACCTCACTGTAGGCCATCAACCCTTGCCAGAACAGCTTGGGGTCTGACATAGTATTCAGTAATGATTTGAGCTACTTGGTCAGATCTTCGTATATCGTTCAAAACCATCCAATCTAGAATTCTTTTTCTTGTACGTAATTCGTCCCTCATCTTTTCTTGAGAATAATTTATTTTCACCATAATTTTTTCTAAAACATATGACTTACCTGAAAAGTCGAAATCATCTCTAGATGGGTCCCATTTGAAAACCTCATTAGTAATTACTTCAAGGCTATGTGGGTCAACCCCTACAATTTCAACTAGTTGCTTCGTTCTTCGTACACGTCGGCCATTTATTCTAGTTTGAATCTGAATAGCACATGCTTCTAATGCAGGCAGTAGAACACGAGGGATATCAATAGGTTTGTTTTCCAATCTGTGAACTAGTGATGGGACAGAATCAGCGTGAACTGTTGAATATGAACAATGTCCTGTTGCCATTGCTTGGAATAGAACATAAGCTTCCGCACCACGAATTTCACCAACAATAATGTATTCTGGTCTTTCTCTCAAAGCTGCTTTTAGCAGTTCGAATTCTCCAATTACTCCTTCATCAGACTCCCCACCAAAACCCTGCCTTGTTAAACCAGGAATCCAATTTGGTTGAGGGATATTTACTTCTCTAGTTGACTCAATACTAACAATTTTCATTTGCCATGGGATGAACAAAGCCATTGCATTTAGAGTGGTTGTTTTACCAGATGCCGTACCACCGACAAACAGCATTGAAATGCCTTGTTGGAATGCAATCCAAAGATATGCAACCATCAGGGATGTCATAGTTCTAAATGCAACAATATCACATGGAGAGAAGGGGTCTTCTCTAAATCTACGAATACAGAAGGTCGATCCTTTAGTAGAAATTTCATAACCTAGTTTCATTACAATTCTAGAACCATCCATTAGAGTTGCATCTAGTAATGGCTCAGCAACAGAAATATGCTTTCCACAGCGTTGTGCAAGTTTAATCACATATGATTCCAATTCTTCATCTGTTGGCCAAGCAATTGATGTTTCCACAGATTCAAACTTGCGGTGGTATGCGAAAATAGGAATTCCCGTACCGTCTAATGAAACGTCTTCTACATTGGCATCGTTCATGAGAACGTCCATTCTACCGTATCCAATTAAATCTATTTTTAGATAATAGAAAATTTTAGAACGAGATTTTTTTGTTATTTTCATCCCGTAAGATTTGATTATTTGGTCCATGGCAGCGCGAAGATAACCATCAGGGTCTGTATCAATTTCTTCAATATCGGCAGTAAGTGACTTAACAAAAATATCCATAATTTCA
>PBXQ01000079.1 GCA_002727675.1 Thermoplasmata archaeon
ATAATTTCGGCACTAGATGCAACAAGTTATGATGGCTATCGTCCGATAGTGAAATGGGATGAGCATGGCCGTGTAATTCTCGACTTTGATCCAATTAATAGTGATTAGAATCACATAATGTTTATTTAGCGGCCCCATTTCTATATTTCATGGACTTTCTTAGGTCATTGTATGTATTGGTTCTTGGATTATTGTTTGTTTTATCTGGTTGTTTTGGTTTATCATCCGATAGTTCAGCAGATGATGATTCATCAAATGAAAATAATTTAGCACCAGTAGTTACTGCTTCTTGGATGGGCGATTCAACTCCAACTTTTGGTTCAATAAATCCTGGTTGGAATGTTACTGTTTATCATGCAATGACTGATTGGGATGGCAGCATAACTAATGCCGGTTGGGATATTAACCTAGATGGTACAATAGATTATCCAATTTATAGCGCCCAGGGTTTAACAACCATCTTTATTCCAGAAAATAGTGTTGTTAATTCATCATTAACAGGTCCAATGACTAGCATCTTATTTGGTGCTTTAGATGATGACGGTGCTTGGAGTTCTTCGCCTTTAATTACATTGAGGTTATCTTCTCTTCCATCTATTAATTTAGGTAATTACAATACTTACACAGCAGAGGATGCAGCAGACGATGCAAATGATGCAACTGGATCTGATGACACATTGATTAAGATGCAAATGACAGGCTCCGACACCCTAGCATGGTCATTCGTAGATATCACACTAAGTGTCGGTGACAATTACTACACCTGCAGCGTAGCAGCAGGCGACGACTGTGTCATCTCCCAGCAAGCTGGAGACAACGACAATGCATGGGAACCTGGTGAGTACATCTTCCTAAGTGAAGCTGATGCAGAAATCTGCAGTTCATCTGGATGCATGGTAGACATCTCCGTAACCTCCAGTGGAAACACTGTTGCTGGTGACGGCGCTGTTGCAGTTAACTGAGCCCTTAAACCGGTTTTAGATAACAAATCAAGTAATGCGAACACGGCCTTCGTTGGGCTGCCTTAGGGCGCCCAACGGGGGCCATTTTTTTTTCGATTATTTCTTCATTTTACTTTTATCATATAATACAATTGAATCTCTAATTTCTTTTATGGGCTTCCAAATATGTGATTTTAATCCAATAGAAATTCTAACATGAACCCATACTAATACAAACATAGAATGAACATAAGAGATTAATGAAGAAGAAAACCTTCTTCTTTTTTCTGTTGGTGTTTTTGCAATCAAATATAGATAATATTGGATTACAGCATATATCAACAAAAATGAATTGATTATAGAAAATGTGAATGATAATGGGGTTGTAGGAAACCCTAAAATTAATGTTAACAATAATCCCAATGAGCAAGCAATAGATGAAACAAATAGAAATGGAGTAATTACATGAATTAAGAATAATGATCTGATAGTAATCATCATAGCAATTCCTAATTTATTATTGAACATCAAATCTGAATTACGCCAAAGGTGTCTAACAAGTCCTTGTGCTCTCCTAGTTTTTTGTGTATGAATTGCTAATGCTGAATATGGGGTGGCTTCATAGAATATTAAATCTGAATCATGAATAGTTCGTAATCCCTGCCTTCTAGCTTCTAATGCTAATTGTGAATCATCAGCATTTGAATCTGCTATTACACCAGAATTAACTAATTTCCTTCTGTATGCTGCTAATGAGCCTTCAAATATAGGAGTTGAATCTATACGACTTTCAGCATCTCTAGCCCTATTGTAATAGTCACGATATGAATCAGGATTTTCCATAATTTTCCCATCATAATCTATTGGTTGCTGGTGTCCACAAACAGCGCCAATTTCTGGATTAGCAAACCAACTAGTTATTTTCTTTAATGAATTTTCAGCCAGTCTTGAATCAGCATCTGTTAGGATAATTACTTCACTATCAATATGTGATTCAGCTAACCCCAAGTTAACAGCAGCAGATTTTCCTGCGACAGTTGTAGTAGATAATAAGCGAACTAATCTACCAAATTCAGGAGCTTTTTCAATCCAATCTTCAACAACATACATTGTTTGGTCAGATGAGCCCGTATCAATAACCAAAACCTCCATTTTATTTCTAGGGTAATTGCAAATTGCAAGATTACTTAATTTTCCAGCAATTACTTTTTCTTCATTTAAAACACAAATAATAACAGTAATCATTGGTAATTCTTCATCTACAACCAAAGGCCTTTTTGGCAATTCATTTCTTTTTATCCATCTGCGATTTAATTTATCTTGAATTAATATTGGTGTAATTGCAAGAGCACCAAATCCAATTTCACCTAATGTTAACCAGTCTGCGAGAATCAATTCCCCACCTCATTTAATGCCTTTTCATATAGTTTAGACCACTTTTTACCCAATACTTCCGGTGTTTGTTGTGCTATTGCTGAGGGGCCATTCAAAGCCATTTGATGCCATTTATATACATCATTTAATATTTCAGATATTGTATTAGCCCATACCTCTGAATCCAATTTTTCAACAATAATACCGCCATCACCTAATATTCCTTCACAAGCAGATGAAGCAATAACTGGCAGGCCACATGACAATGCTTCCATTGCACATACAGGCATACCTTCAAAAACCGAAGGAATCAATAAAACTCCAGCCTTATGTAACAATTCATTTTTTTCTTTTCCTGATAACCACCCCCTTGCATGAATTCCATCTGTTTCGTCTAAGTTTCTAACCCATCGGTGAGATGATTCTATTCCAGAAAGGTGTAAATTCAGATCTTGTCCTCTATTTCGTAATTTTTGAACAGCCTCAATCGCCAATTGGTGGCCCTTAATTGGTGAAGGACGTGCAAGTAAAATTAACAGATTTTTTTCCCTAGTTTTTGGATCAATTTTTGTTATTGAAGGGGCCGGCGATCCTATTACTTCCATATTTGACAGCCCAATTTCTCTTTTATGACGGGGTGTTAATGCAACAGGAGTAACTAATTTATGTTGAGTTAAATGAAAAAACTCTCTTGCTGCTGGTGGTTTATTCAATAAAAACATATGAAAATTACCTGCATGAATTTGTAAAATAACGGGCACTTGAAATTTTATGCACATTTTCACTGCTCTAAGCTTGCGCCACCAAGAAAAATTAGTTGCTGTATGGATATGAATAATATCTGGTTTATTATCCATTAATCGTTTTTTTAACTTCTTCTTTGCACCCCTCCATGCATTAATTTTAGCAAAAACGGAGCCATCGACATGAGTATTGATTGATTCAGTAATCCATCCATTCGGTGGGTGTTTGAGGTGGTGTCGAATAGTGGCTTGCATACCACCTTTACTTTCTACAGGGCCAATGTGTAATACCGTCCTCAACACGCCCACCTCATGTCGGGGGAGTGTAGCAACGATATAAGAGACAGTTCATCGAGGTACCATGAAACTGCTCTGGGTGACAGCAAAGAGATTAGCGAGCGACCTCGCTAGCACCACCCAATTATCCGTTTCAAACACTTTATCTGAACGCGGTTGGGAGGTAACAATTATGGCCCCCAATGATTCCAATGCCAAAGAAATTGTTGACAATAATGGGCATAATTTTATTGGAGTAAAACGTTCGCAAAAAGCAGGATTAGGTTGGTTAACTTTTGGGAAATCTGTGAAACAAAAATTACCACAAGTGATAGATCAATTTGATGTTGTATTAGTTGATTGGCAAGCAGTGGCTGGGGCATCAAAAACATTGAATAATCATAAAATTCCTTGGTTAGTTGTTGATCGTAGTCCTCCTGTATTTAATTCAATTATTGGTAAACTTCAATGGCTTGAATATCTTCGTGCTTGGAGGATTGCAAAAAAGAAAAAAGCTAGTGGTTCGGTTTTAAAGTCTCAAGCCTTAGCAGATTTTCATCGTACAAAATATCGTGCAATTAACCCAATTACTATTATGGAAGCTGGAGTTGATGTGAGTAAATTTACGCCAACTAATTTTTCTGGAACTACAGTAATTGTTCATCATGGCCAGTTAGATCAAGAAAGAGATATACTAAAATTGGTCAGTATAGGAGAAATCCTGTATTCTAGAAAGATTGATTTTATCATGAAAATTGCAGGCAGGGGCAATAAATTATCATCATTACAGAAATTATCCTATCTTCATGATTGGTTAGATGTATTAGGACCATTACCACAAAAAGAAATCCCAAAATTTCTCGCATCGGGGCATTTAGCAATTTTTCCGTTGCCTGATAATAATATATGGAGATTAGCCAGTCCATTAAAAGTTAGAGAATGGGCGGCAGCAGGGTTACCTATGATTTTATCAGATATTACTCCACATCAATCAATAGGTGAAAGAAATTGGATAAACTTGGTTCCTCCAAATTATCCATTAGATAAATGGGCAGATCAAGTTGAATCATTCATTAGCCAAGATTTGCATTCTATAGGTGCACAAGCTAGAAAAGATGCAGAATTAGAATTTGATTGGAAGAAAACAACTGAACAATTACATATTCAATTAATGAAATTAAAGGGGTTAAGAAATGACAAAACGTAAAGTTGCGCCCCATCGTGATACACTATGGCTATCAACTGCAGATGCAATTAATTTAATCTTTGGAATAATAATTCATGTCATCCTTACTCGAGTTTTACTCAGTAGTGATTATGGACTTTTCATATTATTACTAGATTTTTTCCATGTATGTGTAATAATAATAGATTTAGGAATGCCAACATTAATTGGTAGAGATGGTGAACGTTTAGGAATTCATCTGAATAAGGTTATTAGAAAAATCATTAAGATTCAGATAGTACCATTTTTAATTGGGATATTTCTTTTTTCTTTCATTGGGGTCTATCTATTTGGTGGTTGGATTGAAGTTGCAATAATACTATCAATTAGTGCAGGATTACTAGTTTTAACATACTCTTATCGTTCTGCTTTGCGTTCTTTAGGTGAGGCTCGTATTGAAGCTATAATAAGAATCATCGATAGAGGTGTGGTAGCATTTCTAATGATTACTTGGTCTAGTACCATACTTGAATTTGCAATTGCTACTCTTATCGGACCAATTTGTTCTTTTGTTATAGCATATACAATTTTCAAATTAAAAGTTTCACCTCAACTATCTGTCCCAAGTGAAGAAATTCCTGAGATTTCTGAATATGATAATTATAATTTGATAAAAGCAGGATTGCCATTTCTATTTGCTTCCGCAGCATTAGTAATTAATGTCAGAATTGAAAAATTATTGTTAGGCTTTATTGCTGGCCCTAACGATGTTGCTATCTATCAGATTGCATGGTTGGGTTTTATTGCGGGTTATGGGCCTATTTTATCTTTAAGGGCAATTTTACTGTCTTGGTTTGGGGAAGTTCGCGACGACTTAGAGAAAGTAATCTATCGTTTCAAAAGAGCAATGTACGCTACTATAATTGTAGCAATATTAGGAGCAATAATTGCTTTCTTAATCTATCCCTTTGTGTATGATATATTATTCCCAGAATATACTGATTCTGTAAATTTACCATTTCGTATTTTACTTATTTCTTGGATATTACATACTATTTCTAGTCCGTCGTTATCATTAATTCAAACATCTACCACACCTTGGAAATACACTAGAATTCTATGGTATGGTATTACAGTTAGCGGTGTAGTTTGCCTATGCCTTATCTACAGTCTATCAAATGCAGTAATTGGGGCAACAATAGGAACAGTTTGTGGATCAACGATCGTATTCATTTTATCTATTTATAATTCTAGAACTATGATAAATAAATCAGAAATTAATGTTTAAAATGAGAAATCGGAGAATTCTTCATCATCATTTATGTCTGGTCCACTTTTTTCATTTCTGGTTTTAGGTTCAGGCTCTGCCTCTGCTTTTTGCTTTTGTTTAACAGTTCTAGTTTTTCTAACCTTTCTTGGTACAGGTTTAGGCTCTGAAACATTACTAGGAATAATTGTGTTTTCTGGTTTATAACCTCTACTAGGTACTGTAACTCCCCCCTCGTTAAGGTCTTCTACCACGTTAATTTCTTCAATTTCACCTAAATCATCTTGCATTTCTTTTGCTTCATCAGTTACAATGACTCCACCACTAGTGCCTGATGTTACAGACCGAGCACTCGGTCTATGAGCGCCATAGATTGCAGAATCAATGTCAAAATCATCTAATTCAACACTTGTTGTTTCTACATCAACATCAGGTTTTTCGATTTTAGTTTTCGTCTTTTCAAATTCAGCTCGTTCTTTTTGAATAGTACCTTCTGCTTTTCTTACTTCTTTCTTTACTCCACGAGCAGCAATCATTTGTGTTTCAGTCATTAATTCTCTTGCACTTAATGTAGCGCCGCGTCGGATAATTCCAGAAATTGCAAAGAATAACAATACTGATCCACCAATTGAAAATAATATTGATGTTGAATATAACCATCCACCAATAAATGGTACGGAGTAAGAACTGTAAGAATTTTCTTCATTAATCAATCCGTGATTACCTAGTTTAATTTCAGTAACTAATAGGGTTCCGGAAAAGCCAGCATTGCTTGTTGGATACCCCCCGCTAATTATACGACATTCATCTTTTGATGAGTATACTATGTCATCAGGAATTTCTTCTAAAAACCATCCTTTAATGGCGATTTCCTGATGCCATTCAAGTCCATGAAATCCTTCAAGAACTTCTTCATTTCCTGGGATTAAACCTACCACACCCCATCCTTGTTGAGGGAATGATGAACCGGTACTTCCAGGCGGTGAGGCTTTTAATCCGGGGGCATTTGGTGTATTCCAAGAACTTAATTTGACATTTATGTTTCCACCATCTGGTAATTTGGCATCATTGAACCTATTTAATTTAATGACAGCGGCACTAACTGCTAATGATTCTGAACCCATTACATCCCCTGGTTCTTGATTAAAATGCTTACTAGCACTCAGCCATCCCTCGATTGTAACAGGTGTTTTATTAGTATTATTTGCTATGTCTATTGCGTTTTCATCATTACAGCCAACCATAGAATATTCCTGATTCTCAATATTTACATCATCTTTTGATATTGTGGCATTCATTGTTAATTCGTCAATATCCACTTCAATTCCATCAGAACCCCATTCTTGAATTTCTGGGGATATACAACCGGAAAAAGTTAGACTTAGGGCTAAAAGCAAGGCAAATGCTGCTCGGCGCCCCCCTTTCATGTTATATCGAAGTAAGGCAGAGTTGATGACGCTTACGAGTAAATTGACAAAATAATTTTATTAAATCATGAATTATCCAACAAAGTTTCTATATCTTCTAAGAATTCAGTAGTAGACCAATCATACCCAACCCAAGCAACTCTTTTGTTTCCATTATTATCTACAATGTAAGTTACAGTACTATGCCCAACGTCGTATTCCTCTTCTGCCATGTTAGAATCTTCATGTTCATCATGGGTTTCGTGCTCATTTACCATAATGCATGACATGTGGTCATCTCCATCCCATTGATACCCATCATCACACATACAATGAGCACCGCTTCCTTCTCCCATTACCCAGCCATGCCCATCACATTGTTCAGAGGTAGGAGTTGGTAGATTGGAGGCGTTTGCATTACTTGCAACCCAAGCAATATGTTGTTGGTGTGTGGAAATTTCTACGCCATCAATACCTACTTGACTTTCTTCCCATGATGAGTTTGTATCGTTCCAGATGTATAACGCCCACCACCATGACCAGTCACTGGGCGAATCAAAACCATTGATTCCAGTTACACCGTGACCATATTGTTCGTCCACAGTATAATTCAGTGACACATTGTTCATTTCCATTGTCGTTTCAGTCAAATTCCATCCAGTTGCATTTTCTGGCAAGTGAGATCCATTGATTTGATATTCTGAAGTGGTATTATCTGGCATCATGGTGATAAGGGAATGCGTCATGTAACTATTACTCATGTCATGATCCATGTTCATGCCTCCATTAACATGAGAATCAATCATTGAGGAATTTACAGCCACGCCCCAACCATTCCATACTTCTTTGATCATGTCATAATCAGTTGAAGTCAGGTGAGGCCAATCATATCCATTATTAGCAACATAGTCGGCAAGAACCTCTTGAGTATCTCTCAAAGGATCTATTGATATTGAAAGGAAAACAACCTCTTCACCATAAGTATCCCCCAATTCTGCTTTCATGAATTTCATGTTTGCCTCAATTACAGGGCAGACATCAGGACAGTGCGTGTAAGTGAAAGCTACAACTATTGTTTTCCCATCAAAATCAGAAAAAGAAACATTGTTTCCATCATGGTCTGTTAAATTAAAATCAGGGACAGACACAGGGGGTTGATACATTAAACCATTAAATGACAAATCTTCAACTTCTGAATCTCCCAAACAACCGGCAAAAAGAAGTATTGTAGTTAAGAAGACCACTGCTATTTTATTGCGCATATTTTATGGCATGAAATTACATTATTATATTTTGTCAATTAAATCTTCATCAATTTATTTAGTTCTCAAAAACCATCTTCGCCACGCACTTTCAAGAACAAGGAGCAGGTCGGCTCATTTGCTGCGGACGTCGCATAGCCTGGTATCGCGCCGGATTTGAAATCCGGTGACCTTGTGTCGCGGGAGTTCGAATCTCTCCGTCCGCGCTTAGAACCTACACCAAGCAGGCAATGAATCTGGTGCGCCTGGTACAGTAATAGCAATAAAAATGAACATCATCAAAATGAAGAATGAGGGGAACAAAGCAGTTAGAGTTAGAATATTACTATCAGGCTCCATTCTCAAATGCATGAAGATGAAAGCAATACCTAGGAATTTAACTACTCCAATGCTAACAAGAATAAATATCACCATTTGTTCACTAATATCTCCATTCACAGATGAAGCAACCGCGCCGACTTCTACAGCAGTCAATATCATTAGCATTGCAAAATTCATGTTATAAGCGTCTTTTCCAAATATAGTATGACCCATTTTTCTCCCCCCTAATACAGATAAAATGCTGGGAATACCAACACCCAAACCAAATCAACAAAGTGCCAATAAAGTCCGAAATACTCTATAGATACTGAATTATCTGGATTATAACTACCTTTGTGGGCTTTGTAGGTCATGTATGTTAATCCAATAATCCCTGCAAGTACGTGAGCCCCGTGAGTGCCAGTTGCAACAAAGAAGGTTGCAGCTGAAAGTCGTAAATTTACATCAATATATTCGCCACCGTGTCCTCCAAAATGATACAACTCATTGTGGATTGTGTATCCATCGCTCATTAAACTTGGAGCGTAGAATGGTCCAATACTGAAACCGACAAACCATTCAACCATTTTTAATATCAAGAACAGAGTTGCTAGTACTAAGGTGGCACCTAGATAATTACGAACTTTCCTTGATCTTTCTGTTGGTTCCAAATCCGTGCGCTTTGCTGTCTTTAGAGCTAAAACAACTGTAAATGATGAGATAATCAAAGCAAAAGTATTGATTGCGCCAGGTACTAGTGTATCAGGTAATAGTACTAATGTCCAAGATTCTGCATGTTCTCCTGCAATGAAGTAAGACGCAGGAACCCAGCAAGCATCGCCGGGAGAGAATGGTAGTCCGTTAGAATAAGTAGCATGGTTGTCTAGAATTGTTTGACATGATTCAGTACCCATACGGTAACGGATATATGTAGTAAACAAACTTGAGAAGACCATCATTTCTGACATTAAGAACACCCACATTCCAACTTTACGAATATCGATGTTCTGGAATGGTGCTCCTGCAGACTTAGGTTCGTAATGACCATCAAATGAAAGATCTTGTCGCCACCAAATCAACAAACCAGAACAGATTACAGCTAAACCAACTAAAATCATAGATAGGTAATTTCCATTGTATACTGTATTATTCATATCATCATTCATAACAAAAGTAGATGCGAATCCGAATAGGAAAATTGTAAAACCGAATGACATTATTATTGGTGCCCAACTATTGTGTGGCGCTCCATGCTCCCAGTCATGGGGCCCCCATGCACTGCCATGGTGGTCATCGTGGTGGTCATCATGGTGATCATCATGAGATGGAGGTGCGTGGTTTCTTTTCTTCACCACATATTCTTTCATTTTTTCCTCAATAATTTCAGCAATTCGTTCCTCTGTTAGTTCAATATTTGCCTTCAATGAATCACCTCCTCTTCATCATTAGGGACCATTAGTTTAGTCAACCAATTTTCTTTTCTCTCTCCGTGTTCATTTACATCAATCAAAGTGGGTATTTCGTCGAATGAAGGAGTTGGTGGTGGAGATGAAACAAGCCACTCAAATGACCAGCCACCCCATGGGTCAGCAGGTGCCTTCTTTCCTTTGACAAGCGTGATAATCATGTTATAAACCATGATTATTGTTGAAAGTCCAAATATAAATCCATTAATTGAGATAAACATGTTCCAACTTGCTATTTCCGCGGGCAATGTTCCAACGACATCAGAGTATTCATTTGCTTGAATGAAGTAAGTGTGGTGTCGGCGAGTCATTCCTAGTAATCCTAATTTGTGCATTGGCCAAAATAGGCCATTATACGATATGAAAGCAATTAAGAAATGCAACATTCCTAATTTTTCGTTCATCATTTTCCCAGTCATCTTAGGGTACCAGTAGTAAATTGCTGAGAACAAGCCAAACACTACACCACCAACTAAAACGTAGTGGAAATGTGCAACGACGAAATAAGTCTCAGTCAAATGTGTATTCATTGCAATTGAAGGGAAAAACATTCCCGAAATTCCACCAAGTGTGAAGGTAATTAAGAATCCTAGTGACCAAAGCGTGTGAGTACGATATACTAATGATCCACGATGCATGGTTTTTAACCAATTAAATATCTTAATTCCTGTAGGAACAGCAACAAGCATTGTTGTGAGCATCATAACGAATCTAAGCCATGGTGCCATTCCACTTGTTAACATGTGGTGTCCGTATACAACAAATGAAAGTATACCGATTCCTGCTAATGCATAAACCATTGATTTGTATCCAAAAATAGCTCGCCTAGAACTAGTAGCAAGAACTTCCGAAACTATCCCAAATGCTGGAATAATTACAACATAAACTTCGGGATGTCCGAAATACCAAAACAAATGACTCCAAAGAAGAGGATCTCCACCGGCGGCTGTATTGAAAAACGCGGTTGCAATTGTTCTATCAAGGATAGCCTCAATTAAGCCTACACCAAATGCAGGTATTGAAATGAATAAACACATCACTGATACTAATATTGACCATGTAAATAGCGGCATCTGCATCCATCCCATACCAGGTGCGCGCATTGCAGCAATGGTGGTAATAAAATTAATTCCAGCAAGTGTTGAAGAGGCAACCAACATTAATTGCCCTGCTAGCCAAAAGGTTGTGCCGGGGTGAGTTGTAACCCAAGATGTGATTGGTTGGTATCCCGTCCACCCAACATCAGCACCAGTTCCTGAGAAAACCCCCATCATAATAAGAATTGAGCCCGCAGGGTTAAGCCAAAATGCCATTGCATTGATGCGAGGGAATGCCAAATCTTTTGCCCCAATTTGAAGAGGTACAATTCAATTTGCAAAGCCATTAATTAAAGGCATAGCAGCTAAGAAAATCATAACAGTTCCGTGTAATGTAAAGAATTGGTTATATTGGTCTCTAGTCAAGAAATCATTTCCTGGTACGGCAAGTTGAACACGTATTAATAGTGCAATTACTCCACCTACAATGAAATAAAATAGTCCTGCTACGAAATAAAGAGTCCCGACCTTCTTGTGATCCGTGCTAGTCAACCAATCTGCAATCCATGGAGCAAATGATTCCCAACTAAATGATTCAGGGTTCATTCTATAAAATACATAAACTAAACTAATTACTAACAAAGAAATAACTAGTAATAATGCTGAGAATAAAACAGTCATTGCATCTGCTGGTTCCACATTCGAAACTTCTTCTCCACCTATGGCGGCGATTGAATAAGTTGATTGAGCCCAAGCGTCATCTCCATTGATATCTGGTTCTCCATTTCCATTAACTGAATTTACTGATAATAGGAAACTTACTTCGCCACTACTAGGGGCTGTCCATTCTACAGACCAATTCATTTGGTCATTGCCTGTAGTTGAATGAGTAAGCTCTCCTGCAATCATCTGGGTTGTGTCGTCTAGTATAGTAAAAGTTCCAGAACTAGAAACAAGGTTGAATCCACCAGTATTTATTCTGTTTTCGTCAACAACAGCCCCGGGTCCACCAGAAAATCCGAATGATAATGTGTATGTTTCACCAGCATTGTATTCAGAAGGTAAAGCACTACCATTTCCTAATGTCATAAATGGCGATACATCTCCACTTGGACTGCCTCCATGACAAGTACATCCCATCTGAACATTATTGATTCCCCCGGACCTCGCTTGAAGGCTAGGGGCAAACATTAACGATGCGATTAACAAAGTAGTAATTACAATAATTTTTTTGTTTATTTGCATAATCATCGCCTCACTCGTGCACCTCAAGAATTGCAGTCATATATGCGTGGTCATCTCCACAATATTCAGCACAGTCTATGAAGAATTCACCAGTAATATCAGGAGTCAACCACATTGAAGTGTATAGCCCAGGAACAGCATCTTCTTTAGCACCCCATTGAACAACGAAAGGAGCGTGTGTAACATCTTCTGCAGTAATATTGAATCTGTAAATTATATCTTTCTTGACACTCAAAAGAGTCAATCCTGTTTCATTATGAACACCTACATCACATAGATCACTGCTTAAGTCACGACAATCAAAGTCCCAATACCATTGCTTTCCTGTAAGGCCGATTTCGAAGTAATCTTCTCCTTCAACCCCTACTGAAGATGGGTCTGCCCAGACATCAGATGCGGGTGTTAATGAAATATATGTCAAGTATAAAATCAAAATAGTTGGAACAATAATCCAAGCCAATTCTAATTTAAAATTGTCATTATGGCGGGGAAACTCGCCCACAGTTATGTCATCAATATTTGGGACTTCACCATCTTTAGACACGTAGAAGAATGAATGGTGTAAAAGCCACCCAAAAACAATAACACCTACTACGATAGACCAATCCCAAAATATAGCAAATAACTCATTGTATGCCTCTCCGCCTACGGCCATGCCTATTCCTCTCAACCCTCCGGTAAAGCAGTCCGTAGTTAAGCGTTGGCAGATGCTATACAACTGTGGTTAATTTATCAACTCAAAAAAATCAATCAATTATACTTGCTTTAAGCAATTTTTTTCATTTTATATTGACAGAAGTCAAATAATTTAGAAAGTCACAATTTTCTGCATTGAGAATGAGTTATTTACGCCAAAGGTTGAATTGGTAAGGCTGTCTCAGGGTACCAATGAACCCCCGAGCACTGATTGTTGAAGATAACAAAACCAATGTGAGATTGTTGCTAGCATTGCTTAAAGGAAAGGGCATTACTGATATCGAAGTTGCAGAAGATGCGAATCAAGCATTTGAAGCATTACAAACAGGATTTTTTGATTTAATTTTCATGGATATCCAACTACCTTGGACTGATGGTCTACAACTAACTACTGCTATCCGTGATCATCCTTTAGTAAGAGAAAGCAAAATCATTGCAGTTACTGCATTTTCAACCCCCGAAGATCGTAGAAAAGCAGATTCTGCTGGTTGTGATGCCTTTGTCCCAAAGCCAGTAAGGCGTGAAGAATTATACAAGATAATTGATGAGCAATTAGCTGCCAGGAATAATTAATTTAAATTAATAATTCCCTTTCTATTTTATAGAAATTAATGACGGGTTATGATTGGAATAATGGGCTGAAAATTGAGGGGTTAAGATTGTCCACTAAGAAAAAATTACCTAATAGGGATAATAAACGTGAACAAAAAGACGGCCCAGTAAGTAGAGAATTACGTTTCGAAAAGGTAGGAAAGGCATTATCTAATATAAGAATTAGAAACAGGAAAATAGAAGATGGTGGGTGTTTTTGTCCAATAATTGTTGAGGGATTAAAAGACAAATCAGCATTAATAAAATTAGGTTTTTCTGGGCCAATTGAGATAATAAATAGGGGCTGGGATCGTGGAAAACTAGTCACATATTTATTTGAGAAATATGGTGTTGTTAATCCGATAGATGGAGGCCCCGCTCTAATTTTGTTGATGGATTGGGATAGGACGGGGGGGAGGATTCAAAACAATCTAGTTATGTTGTTAAAATCTATGGATATCTCGATAGATGAACATACAAGAATAGAGCTAATACGTTCAATGAAACCAGAGGGAAAAACGGTTGAAACATTGGCTCCATTCTCTGAACAACTTTGCAAAATAATGGATTATTATGATCCGTTCAGAATTGAACAAGAATAAATTATTCTAATTTAATTATAATCCTTGCACTTAATTCTGCTTGCATCCCTTCTCTAATTTTTTCTAAGTGATTCATTCTTTCATCTAGTTCTAATCTTAATTTTTCTATTAGACCTCTTTTCATTCTAGCCCAACGTTGGTCAACGATTTGCCCACCCATACTTTCTCTAATTGATGCCGCTCGTAATTGTTCTCTTTCTCTTTCTATTCTCTCCATCCATGATCGCTGAATATTATGTCGTAATTCGTCAAGCAAGGGGGTGAGTCTAGCATTTTCATCTTCTAATAACCAACCATGTAATCTATCAAGGAAATTGTCAATTTTCAAATCTAAATCATTATCAAAAATGGTTCTATTTAGTTCATTGAATTCAGCCCATGGTTGCTTTGGTTGGTTAATTATGGGGTATCCCTTATTGTCAAGTAGTAACCATCTACGAACCGAATGATCTGATAGCCCAGCCACAACCCAATCTAAACAGATTAATATTGAACTTCTTTCATCCCATTCTTCAGGTCTTTTTGCACTTAATTGAATTAAAGGAGAAATACCAGAATCACGCCAACCAGGTAGTGTGGCATCTTGATTTGCTTCACCACTAATTGAATCACGAAGCCATTGAACAATTGGATGCCAAGGTGCCAAATATTCGAATTCATTGTTTGCCCTTGCTTCTTCTCTTTCAATTACAAATGGAATTATGTGTGGTGGTGCAGCGTTATACAATTTATTAATCCTTATTTCCCAGTCTTTCAATTGATAATCAGGATTGTTTTTATCTGCACATCTGTTAACCAATTCTGACACACTTTCAGAACTTAGAATTAATTGCCAGTAACCTCCGATGTGATGTAAGCGTGATTGCTGATCTTTCAATTCTAATCTTTTTCTAACCCATTTAATCAATTGCTCAGGTTCTATTCCGAGTTCCATTTTTATAGAATCTTCCCTTAATTTTCGGATACCTGGGTCATTACCCAACCATTCTCGTTCTTCATTGGCCCTTTCATCCAACCACCTCTCCCTCTTTTCCAACAACGTTTCTAAATTATCATCAGAGTTATGTACACTGTTTACTTGCAATTCTTTTGCATCAACAATGCTAAATCCACTATCACCCAATCTTCTAGCACGAGGGGAATTTAATTCGTTTTGAGCAACCATTTTCATGGCCTTACCAAGTAACGGATCTAACATACCAATGGAATCTTCAAATAGACGAATCCTGTAAAATAAGCGACCTAAAATTGCAGCGTCAATAGTCCCTTCAACAGCAATATTGAGAATTGTAATCACTTCAGCTTGTTGTCCGAAACGGTCCAATCGGCCAATACGTTGCTCTATTTTCATTGGATTCCATGGTAAATCGTAGTTAACTAATCTATGGCAATGTTGCTGATCTAACCCCTCGCTTCCTACTTCACTAGATAACAATACATCTATTTCTCCATTTGCAAATTTATTACGTAAATCTTCTCTTTCAATCATGGGGGTAAGTCCATTCAAAACTTCACATCTGACTCCTTCATTTAGAAGACGATCTTTCAGATAATTTAGTGTCCCACGGAAATGACTGAAAAGAAGAATACCCCCCTCAGTATCTTTAGTTAAGGAATCTAGAATCCATAATTTCAAAGCTTCAAATTTAGAATCAAAACTCCCTAGATCTTCAGCAGCTATAACCAATTCATCTAAGTCGCCAAATCGGCCAAGAAGTCGGTGCTCTGCTTCTTCAATTGTTACTTCTAATACTTCTTCATCACCTTCGGTATCAAAATCAAATGCATTTATTGCAGTATCTCGAAGTTGAGTTCGTACATGATTGGCAAATGCAGGTAAACAACTACTCGCCATTCTTTCAGGAACTACTAATGCCCAATCAAAACGTTCAGAATCGGGGTGACGTAATTGCATTAATCTCCATGTCCAACGCCTAGCAGCTTCGTACAATCTCCATTCTGCTTTTGTCAATTGAACATCTAATGTAATCGCATCTCTTCTTGCTAAATTCAAATCAAGGTCACGCCTCCTAGTTCTTACAATTATCTCGTTCAATGGCCTAATTTCTCTTAATAAATCAGCAACACGTTGCCTATGGTTTGATACTTCAGTCCAACCCAGCGGGTCACGACAGATTTCTATGGCTTCTTTTAATCTTAAATCAGTAGAAAAACCAGGTGTAAATTCTAATCTCTCAAGTGCTGTAATCGCACTTTGTAAATCTGGTATTTTTTTAGATGTGGCATCTAATGCCGTATTCAAATTACGCATGGGGCCCATTGTACTCTGAAATGATTGAAAATCCGGCCAACGATCAGGGGCGAGCAAAGATAGTTGAACCCATAATTCTTCATTAGAAAGATTAACTGGAGTGGCAGTTAAGAAAAGAATATTATTACTATGTAGGGTTAATAATTGAATTGCATCGTGTAACCTACTTCTAGGATTTCGGCAATGATGTGCTTCGTCTACAATTGTTAGAAGTAATTCTGGAATACCATCTTCCATTAACTGCCTCAATAATTTTGGTTGACGGAGAATACCATGGCTCGTCACAACGACTAATGATTCCCCTTGCCTAATTCTCTCTATTGCATGTAGAAGCTTCGCACCAGTATTTGCCTCAAAACCCACTAAGTCGCATCGATGAAACATTTCTTGTAACCATTTGATTCTCAAACCACTTGGGCAAGCAATAATCGCTCCACCTTTTTCACCTATTGAATGTAGTCTACGTAATACATGAAGGGCGGAGATTGTTTTTCCTAAACCTACTTCATCAGCAATCAGTAAACCATTCCAATTACTCGATGCCAATCTTGCAGCAGGCAAATGTTGGTGGGGTTGGTCCTGCCACCGCCCGAATCGTAATAGCGGGCAGAAGTCTGTAGGGGGGTAACGAATGTCTAAATCACATCTCAAAAGTGCCCACTCTTCTTGACTCAAAACTGAACCAATGGGCTTCACTCCACCTCCGCTCAAATCTTTCAACAGTAACCTACGGTAAAACGACTGTACTTGAACTCACGCGAAATTAATAGTGATAATTGGTAAAAAACCCATTTTTATGGCAGTGTGACGCCTGTCTCTTTTACGGTATTTAGTACAACATGTGTCGTCGATCGTTCTACCCCTTCTGTTGAAAGCACAGTTTTAGTAAAATCATCAAGATCATCTCTATCTTTAACTCGTGCGAATACTAAACTATCCATATCTCCAGTGACATCATAAACAGCAAAAACACGCGAGTCAGAAGCGATTAACTCTTGAATTTCAAGTAATCTTCCCTTTACAATTCTTAACCCAACCACAACAGTCATTTCCCAACCAATTTTATCAGGATTAAGGTTAACAGTATATCCAGTAATTACTCCATTTTCTTCTAGTTTATTCAAACGGTTTGATACTGTTCCTAAAGCAACACCAACAATATCAGCGAGAGCTCGCATAGAATATCTCCCATCTTCTTGTAGGGCTACTAACAATGATTTGTCTATATCATCTAACTCCATTTTATCGCCTCGGATTTATGGCGCTCGACAGAGGGTTATTGAACGTTATTGTTGATTATTGCGTGCAGGGTGAACGAATGAACATTAAATAAGTATATAATGAAATATTATTCAATATATTCATTAGTCATTAATTGGCAGATTTAAATCAAGTACCCAACCACCTAATTCATCAACATCCACTTTCCAATGAGTTGGAACTGTGTCACCAATAATACCAGAACATTTCATTTTTACAGTGAAACTACGACTTGTTTCTGCTGGGATTAATTGTTGAGTGGGTACCTTGCCCATCTTCCAAGGTTCATTTGCGAAAGCACCTTTCAATGTTACATCAAAAATCCCGGCAGTAATCATTACTTTAGCATACCAACTATCATTGTTGTTTTGATAAAGAGTACCGCGCAATCGTGGTAAACCAATTTCTCTCCTTTGGTCTTGACGAACAATAATTAGTAGTCCCACAATTACAACAATTCCAATCAAGATTGTAGGGAACTTTTCAGCTGTAGAATTTGGAACATTTGTTGGAGCCTCCAATTGTATTTTGTCGGCGCCATAAATTGTATGGTTTAAATCATCAACAAACAGAATAACAACCTCCATCCTCCATAATTCGTCTTCAGAAGTTGGGAGTCCATCTTCTTGTAATCTTTCAATACTAACCTCATGAGTCCAATTAGTTATATTTCCTTCTTCGTGATAAAATGAAGATGTCCAACCATAATGTTTCACCAGATCATGAACTATTACATCCCCAATTGAATCATAATCAACAGTGATGTACCAACGCATATTCAATGATTCTGATAAGTTTTCAAGTGGCAGTATGCTAGTAGAAAGTTGCAATCCTGAGAAGGTTAATTCAGAGGAATTTTTCCCATCATTTCCAAGAGCATGATTCCAAAGTAGGGTTACTTGAAGGTCTGTTTCAACTAATTTTGTAATTCCATCTACATTAGAATTAGATGTAGGGGCACCATTTATCCAAGTGGAGCAATTTTCTGCTCCCAAATTTTCTGCTCGTTGTTTAGCAGCAAGGGTACTATCATTGCTATGAATCCAATTTAATCTTACATTTGAATTATAATCATAATCAAAACCACACCCTGAATCATCAACAAATGACTCGTAAACATGATTTTCTTGACTATTTGAGGAGGCTTGAACAAGAGTAGAACAGATGAATATTAACAGAATTAATAAACATCTGATGAACTTCATTCAATCACCTCTAAACCCAAATCATGAGAGAGTAAGAAACGTTCGGAATCAGGAATCATCAAAGTGAGTTTATTTCCTAACCATGCAGGCAGCCACCATTCATGCCCATCCAATGTTAAGTGTAAAATCACGCCTCCCTTTCTTTCAGATTTAATGCCTGGAATTGTTTATGCAACTTCTTCAATGTTAGATCCGCCTTTGAGTAATATATTTGTTAGAAGGCTGGATGAAATTTCATGAACATGTTTAGTACATTTTGGGGCTGTAATAAATATCCCTTTAGATGTAGGTCTTTGAAGAATTCCTTTTCGTAACTCCCATGTTGGAAGCCCTGCTTGTACTACTTGGAAAGGGTGCCAATGCCCCCCGGGTAATTTCCCTCCCCTTCGTAGCATTCTTTCTCCTGCCCATAACCATTCAATTTCATGACTTGTAGTGTATAATTTACTTCCACGAGAATACATTTTATTATATTCAACACCCCAATCTTTTTGAATAAATTTTAGCATTTCATCCGATGCAACCACTTGATGATTACTATTCGTCGGAGGAGGTGTCTTGATGTGCTTGTCCTTCATTTCTTCATTACTTAGTAATGATTTTGCCACATTAGAATCTCCAATATGTTTGAATGCAGCAACAAAAAATCCACCCGTGTCGTTTTCATCATTCCAGATTCGTTTGCAAAGATGTAATGAATTTATGATTTCATTATCATAACTGAATTCATTGTTCTCTTTAACCCAATTATCCATGCCTGGCCTAGAAATTAGGTTTGGGCATTTTGTAGAAATATCCGTATCTTCAAGAATTAGGAATTCACAAATTCTTAAAATTTCTGCAACGACTAATTCATTTTCAACAGGATCTAATGAACAAGTAGAATACACCATCCTGCCACCAGGTGCAAGTAACATCGCAGCTTTTTTTACAAGCGAAATTTGCAATTTCTGTAAATTATATCCCGCTTTTTGAGTCCAGTTTTGCCAGATTTCTGGATTTTTTCTAGTAGTACCACTACCAGTGCAGGGGGCATCTACTAGTATCCTATCAAATCCTGGATTAGGGCAACGTGGTAAGTGTCGCCCATCATGGCGGACGATTACCATAGAAGTAACACCGACTCTTTTAGAATTCGATACTAACAGATTTGCTCTTCCGGGGTTCGATTCATTGGCAATTACAATTCCTTCATCATTAATTGCTTCACATAATTGAGTTGCTTTGCTACCTGGCGCAGCGCACATATCTAATACGCGATGTCCAGGTTGACAATCTAGTAATTTCACTGGTATCATTGAAACAGCTTCTTGGCGTGTTATTCTACCACTATCATGTAGGGCTCTGATTAGCAATTCAGCTAATTTGTCCTCACATTTACCACGTTTCCAAGGCATCTCCCATCCTTGACCTCCACCCCCCTCTGGCAACCAAGGGATTGTTTTTCCACCTAATTCACGCAAAATTTTATTCGTCCAATCGCAATCATATCTAAGTGGATTAATTCTTAATGATTCGGTTAAGCGAGGTTGTGCTAGTTCTAACCATCCCATAGAATCTTTACGCCAAGATTGGACAGCAGCCCACAAAGCACTTTCTTCAGCAGAGGGCCATATTTCGCTACTCATTGACTACCCCCCTGACAATTCACAAGCATTCCTGAAAGGCATATCACTCAAGGATTGTGGATGCGCTAATCCCATGAACCACCTACTGTTGGGGGTACTATGGCTGTGGGTGGTGGCGATGCATTTAGCCTATCTGCAACCCTTTTGACAATCATATTATTGTGGTCATTCATTCAATGGACAGCCCCTTGGTGGCTCCATGAAATTAGTAAACGTAATTCCATCGATGTACAAAGAATTAGGCAGTTAGATCGGGCTTTAACATTACTTCCATTGGTTCTTTTATTCGCTGTTATGACAAACTTAATTTTTTCACATATTACACTTGATTATTCTAATGCACATGTAGCAAATTTTGGAGGTGGACATCTTTCAATTATAGAGAGGATTTTTGCAACTATGTTTTCAGAAGAAGGTCCTTGGTTAGCAATCCCCCTATCTTTTGCAATTAGTTCAATAATATGTGAGTATTTTTGTGGAAATCAATATCACATTATTGACGGTGGTATTTCATTTGTTAGAAGATCAAGTGCATTAAGATTACACGGATTTCTTTGGCCTTTTATGTTAGTTGCCTATTTATCATCAGAATCTTTTGCAGTTTATTCTATTCCACAACCAGTTGGTGAATCCACTTTGATTGCACCTTTGTATTGTATATTCCAAATTATATCCGGTGCTTCATTAGCCGTATGGATTTATTTCACCAGTCGTCTTTCTCAAGAATCAGAAATTAGGCCCAAGCAAATTTATCCTGTATTGATTTCAGGTTTATTTTCAATTATGCCAATTATTGTTTCCTTAGGTGTATATCCTAATCCAATTGAAGGTCCATCTTTATCTCATTTTGTTGCACTTGAAATGGCTGATTCACTGGCGTTATGTATTTCATTAGGTGTTCTTTTGATTGGGTGGCCATTGTTTCTATATATTCTCTCACACATACATTCGATTAGGGGTCAAGCAAGAGAAAGAAAATGGCTTGGGTTATTATTCATATTTTCTCACACTCTAATTATTACATGGATTTCAGGTGTTGTAATTTTGGAAACACTACCCAATGTTTCTGGATGGGATTCAGCTATGTGGCTTGCTCTTACCCTAATGTTGCCATTATCTGTGGTTGGATTAATTGGTACGTTATTACCTATGGCTGGATTTGATGCTCGTCCTAGGCCAGAGATTTGGGGTTTTTATCTAATGACATCGTTGTTGATTCCTTTTCTTACCATCAAGTATCCTCTTACAGCAGCATTAGCCCCTGGATTGTTTATTTCAATGGTATCTTCTCCATTATTAGCAACTCATGTAGAAAATCGTCCTTCATTATTAGCCTCTAGAAGGGTAATTGAATCGCTTGTAATTGTAATATTGAGTATTATTGGATTATATTGTTTGCACCAAGTTATGACTTGTGGAATATTGTATATGTTGGGTGCAATTGTAATAATTATTTGTATTCCATTGTCAACGATTATGTTTACTAATTCAGTATCTAATGAAATTGAAATTGGTGAAGAAGAATAGGGTTGGTAAAAGGCATTTTTTTCTTTTTATCAGATGAAACGGTTATAGCACCGACAGCGCGCCTGCATCTCAGTTGACTGCTTTTGCAGACGGCTAGATGGGATGCGAAATGAGTGAAGAAGGAAAGCACGTAGTAAAGCGACAGAAGAGAATTAGTCCATTGGCTAAAGCGAATAGAGAGGCGTTTAAAGCGGCAAGAAATCGGGCTGAAAACACCACTCAGAAAATCGAAAAAACTAGAGAGGTACGAGAGCGTTTTAGAGATATTCATGAACGTGCTCTTGGCAGCCAGGTTGAGCAAGGGCCATTAGTTCCAGTAGAAGCACAAATGGAAGTTGAAGAGGATTCTTGGGTTTATCAAACTGTAGATGAAGATACTTTGAAAGAATTAAGCCATAGGGTTGTTTTACATACTAGTGCAGGTAGTAGAAAAGTATTGTTTGAAACCCAAAATCTTGATGAAGCAATGGATTGCGCAGCACGAATTGTAGAATTTAGCGATGGTTGTGTATTAGTGGAAACCATTGATCCTTGAATTAATACCTTATTCGTCGCGTTCATATATGCGAGGCAGGTCGGGCGTTTTGTATGGCAGTCAAGAAAGACAAGAAGTCCAAGGGGCCAAATATCCAGCAAGCAGCTGGTTTAATTCGCTACTTCGATGAAGAGTCTGAGGAAGCTTGGCAAATTAGTAAAGGAATGATTTACGCAGTCAGCATCGTTTTTTCCGTTGTTATCTATATCGCCAACCAACCCACACAATGGGATAATACTTGGATGTGGATGTGGGACAACCTCTTTGGTTGATTCTTATTCTGATTCTGTAAGATCGACAAATGGAATGTCGTCACCTGTTTCGTTATCTAATCCATTTAGAAGGTCATCTGCAGTAACTCCTGTGGTAGATATTGCAGTTTCTACCGGAGTGATTCGTTCAACATCATCAGGTAATTCTTCATGAACAAGAATCTGTTCTTTCAAAATATCTTCATCAATTTCAATAGCAGACTCTAGTAATAAGTCATCAGCTTCTTGAAAAGGTGTTCTGGTAACTTCGGTGGTTGGATCTGCCTCAATTAAAGACGCTTCTGCTCGGGCTAATGCCCTTTCAAATCCTGCAGCATTGTTATCATGTAAGGCATTACGAGCAATTTCAATTTGCGTCTTTGCTTCTTCAACAGATTTTGTTGCTGTGTTTATGTCCCAATTTTTGAATTCACTTTTAGAAAAGTCTTCGAATTTTTTCTCAAGTGCTTCTAGGCGTTGAACATATTTGTGTGCTTCTTCACTCATTTGTTCACGAGCATAATTAATGAGGCCTTCCCATGCTTCACGATGTTCATTATGGGTTGCTTTAGTTGCTTTTTTCCACATGAAACCTAAAGCAGGTTCCCAAGGGTTGCGTCCCAAAGAAGCAACAAGATCGAAAATAAATCGTGCTCTTCTTTCGAGTGGTCCTTCAATAATTAATTCATTTAGAAAACACGAATCAAATAATCCAAATCCCCAATATGATTTGCTGTGAATTTCAACTCTCATTGTTGAATCTTTTAGCACCATTGTCCATTTCTGTTGATCAAAACCAGGTGGTTTTGTTAATATTGGCGGCTCGTGTGCACCAAAACAACGTAACAAAGCATCTACCACATCTCCTAAGAAAAGAGTCGTTGCCTTATCGGGCCAATTCATATGCCGAAGTCTTTGTTCAGAGTCAATTTTCATCTCTGGTTTACCACGTTTAACTTGGCACCAAAGGTGGCTACTTAGTGCGTCAACTCCAATTACAGATTGAATAGTCAAGTCACCCCCTCCTATGTGCTCGGAAATAGCACTAAAGCATGATTGTTGCTTTAGTTTGATTCCAAAAACATGCTAAATTATTAATTTCTAATTATGTCGGTTTAATCGTAAGACTGAATAAAAGACACGCTCCGTAGGCCTTCCATGGCGAAGAAGGCGGGGTCGGCTAAGAAGAAGTCAGATAGTGCTGCAGCAAAGAAAAAATCAGCGGCGGCAAAGAAGGCAGCAGAGACAAGAAAGAAGAATGCAGCAGCCAAGAAAAAGGCAGCAGCAGCGAAAAAAGCAGCAGAAACTCGCAAAAAGAATGCAGCAGCCAAGAAAAAGGCTGAAGCAGCAGCAGCCAAGAAAAAGGCAGCAGCAGCGAAAAAAGCAGCGGAAACTCGCAAAAAGAATGCAGCAGCCAAGAAAAAGGCAGCGGAAGAAGCAGAAGCAGCTGCAAAAAGAAAGGTTGCAGCAGCTAAGGCGGCAGCCACAAGAGCTGCTAAAAAGGCAGAAAAAGCGGCTGCAGAAAAAGCAGCAGCGAAAAAGGCAAAAGCGGCAAAGGCAGCAGCAACTCGTAAGAAAAACGCAGCTGCTAAAGCTAAAGCAAAGGCAGACGCAGAAGCAGCGGAAGCAGCTCGTTTAGCCCTTGAAGCAAAGCGTAAACCCGGTTTGTTACTTGCTTCAGATCAAAAAGATGCAAATGTTGCTAAAAAGTTGCGAGCAAGAGCAGCCACATCAACAGCAGCTACTCACGTTGATTCACGCCAAGAAGTTTCTAAAATCATGTCAAAGGCAGTTAAATCCGGTTCTGGCAAGAAAGAAACTGCAGAAAAGAGGAAAAAGGCATTTCATAAGCGCTGGCTCGAAGGTGGTAATGCAAAAACGATTGAAGAGTTTGCCTGGCAAAGAGAGTTTCTTAATTCATAATCAACATCTTCATTGACTTTCTTCCCATCACAGACTATCGTGCCAAGGCGAAAGTATGGGAAACTGCGCAAGGCAGTTGAGTTACCTAAGAAGGATAATTGTTCGCGTTGCCGTTCAGGAAAATTTTGCCCAATATTAGGTCATTCGGGTAATGAGGTGACTCCAGAAAAAGAGTGGAAGGGTCCAGAACAAGTTAAGCGTAGAGATGCTAAAAAAAACAAGTAATTTATTCGATTTCTCCGAATAAATCAGGCTCTTGTGCTCTATGATATACTTCTCTTAGGGTTTGATCAGTTATGTCAAGATAAACACGAGTTGTGCTGATATCAGCGTGTCCGAGTAGTCTCTGAATACTAACAATATCTGCGCCACGCTCAAGTAAGCCAGTTGCAAAATTATGCCTCAATGTATGAGGTGAAAGGCGTTTTCTTGGAATGTGCGCCTCATCTGCAAGTTTGTCCATCATTTTTTGTACGTTTCTTTGAGTAAGTCTGTGCCCTCGCGAATTTATGAATAATGCTTCTTCATCTGTAGTATTTCGTGTGGTCTTATGCAACATCCATTTTTCCATTACTGATTTACTCAGTTTAGTGAATAAAACTCGGCGGTCTTTGTTTCCTTTTCCAGACCATACTGTTGCAGATAAATCATTAAAATCAATATCAGAGATATTCAATGCACATAATTCACCAACCCTCAGACCTGTTTCTAATAATACAACAACGATTACTTCTGCAAGAGGATTTTCTGATTGACGGCAAACTTTGATTAAATCATTCAGTTCTTGACGAGTTAAAGTACGGGGTAATTTTTTACTTCTCTGCGGGCGTACAATCCATTCAGGAATAGTATGTCCAATCCATTTCAATAAATGTGTTATTGCAGCCAATCGGGCATTAATTGTTGATGGCTGTAAATGAGAGATGGATTGCAACCAAATATCAAGTCGGCCGTTATTTGGATCAAGATGACCAACTGATTTAATCATGGTAAAATCTTCGATTTCCTCGTCAGTTAATTTTTCTTCACATGGTAAATTAGTTGCAATTAGTTGACGGGAAGCAATAAAATATGCTCTTGATGTGTGTTTACTCTTCTTTTCTGAAACTAATTGTTGTTTATAGCAACCAAGCATTGGCAAGTCTCTGAGCCGAGATAATCTGGCTGGTAATGTGAAACCATGACCTACTACTTCATCACTAAAACGCTCAAGATATTGGCGATTACCAGAATCAGCCCATGTCTGTTTTTCATCATTATTTTTCTGCGACATACTAACCTCTCTTCATCGTTAGCGCCACGCATGACGCCTTATCCCATCCCCTTACAGGGAAGCGAGGTTAGACCCATTTGACTATCAATGCTTCGCGTGTCAAGGTGTATTATCCGTCTAACGTTAAGCGGTTTAGAAAAAGCCACTCACAAATAATCACTGCTAAATTCTACAGTTGATGGATTGAAATTATCATTCTGTGAATGGGAAATCCAAGGTTCAAGTTGTTCGTGAATTTTGTTTAATTCTCCATAACAAATTATTTCATCACCTTTTCTCAGAATAAATGTTCTTCTTGGTTTCCAAATGTGCATACCTTCACGTGCAATTGCAAATACCACATTGTGTTGTTCTATATCTGTGAATAAATCACCAATTTGTTTGCCATTAAGGATTTGGTGCCTTGCTGTTGAAAAACTCACCACTCCATGTCCTGGTCGGCTTCGTAATAGTTGGTCCAATCCAACTTTACTAAACCCTTGATGGGCTATACAATAATCAATTATAGCACCAGCAACATTAATTCCAGATGCAGACTCAATTCCTTCTAATCCGGGAGATGAATTTACTTCTAAAACCAAAGGTCCTCGATTGCTTTCTAACAAATCAACACCAGCCACATCTAAATTTAACAAACGCGCAGCACGTGTAGCAACTTCTGCGTATTCTCGTGGTAAGTCTATTTTTTCGACTGTCCCATTAAGGTGGAAATTTGAACGAAATTCCGTCCCTCTAGCTTTTCTTCGCATTGCTGCAACTACTTCGCCACCCACTACTAATACACGTACATCCCGCCCATGACTTTCTTCTATGTATTCCTGAACAAGTACGTGATGGCCTTCTGATAGTAATTTGTAAGTCAATTCTCTTGCTCTGTCTTCAGAATTAACTAAGAATACTCCACTACCTTGTGTGCCTTCTGTAACTTTAATCACAATTGGCATACCCCCTACTTGATGCAATGCTCTTTCCACATCTTGCCAAGCGCGAACATGGCAAGTAGTTGGGACAGGTATTCTGTTTTTTGTCAACAATTGTGTTGCATGTAATTTATCTCTACTTTGACTAATGCCATCACCGCTGTTAGCTACATAAATTCCAAGACGCTCAAATTGACGAATTAAAGCAACTCCATGATGGGTGATAGAATAACCAATTCTTGGGATTACAGCATCAACTTCAACAGGCCAACCTGAATTTAGTATTCTTGGTTCTTCATTTCCAACGGTAATACTGAGTCTCATTGGATCTAATACCTCAACGTAACAATCACGTTTCTCAGCCTCCTCAACCAGACGACGGGTACTGTACAAACGAGGGCCACGTGAAAGGATAGCTAGGCGCACCGTCATGGCCGGCGGTCCAACCCATCATTTTTGAGACCTATGGAGGAAATCCCATAAAATGCCGACGAAATGTTACCTTTTAGTGTAAAAAAGCCGCTTTGTTAATTATTTCAAAATTAATGGTATTGTCGGCGCTTTCATAATCAAACCCGTACTGCCGTAATCATGGAAACAGGCCCCTCAGGACCGCCCGCTTCAGGACCGACCGGTCCCCCTACAGTGGGTCCATCTGGTCCACCTTCATCAGGCCCTTCAGGCCCTCCTGCGACAATTAAAGGCCCACCAACCAAAGTAAAAGGCCCTCCTGTTAAAGTCAAAGGACCTCCTAAATCCTTAGCAACTCCTTTTTCAAAGAATGAGATGAAAGAAGAAGATTATGAGGGTCTTGCTGAACAAAATATTGTTCGCCAAAAGGAATTAGACCGTCGTGATAAAGAAATTGAATTAAAAAAAGAGAAAAATGAAAAGCGTAACAATGTAATATTATTGCTTCTTTTCATGGTCATTTTTGGCATTGCTGCTTTGTGGCCTATTTCTCATGGAGATATTTCAAGAAATCCACACCAGAACGGTGAAGAGCATGTAATTGTACAACGTTATGCTCAACAAACATGGACAAAAGATGATTTGGAATTAATGGATTCAAAGATTTGGGATGGGAATGATGTTTCATCAGGTTCCTTTCAATATGATTTATCTCTTCCAGGAATTCCAGTAGCAATTAATGGCGTTACCACTGTATCAATTGAAGTCTCACTCATTAGTTATCGTTCTGATAGCGCTGGTACGGGTTTCAGACTAGGTTTATTCTCTTCAACTTGTATTGATAATATGGGTGTATCAATGGATGATCTTGATGCTAATTATATCCGTGAAAAAGATTCAATGATTATTGGGGATGAAGTAAAGGTTGAATTTGAAGTTCCCGCTGGTAAATATTGCTTAATATTTGAATATACAGATCCAGTACCATCGGATGAGCGAGGTTACCGTGCAACAATTGATGCAGAGATTATAGCACATTGGAATACTCCACTTTTTGCTCCATTATCTGGATTAATGGGTCTTTTAGCAATTTTTGCTGCTGTTGGTGCCCATAAAGTTGGTAAGGCTTGGAAGGCGGTAGCACAACCGGAAAATCCCGATAAGCAATCTACTGCAGAAGAAGTTTTAGAGCAAGCAGAAAAAGAACGTGGAGCAATGTCTGAAACTGGAGTTGATGACGCCCTAGATGAAGAAGAACCCTCATCCGAATCTTCAGAGGAATCAGCAATTGAAACTCCCGAAGAGACACCAACTACTGAAATACCAGTAGAGTCACCTCCAGAAGAATCTGTAGCAGAAGAACAAACGGATTCAACTGAACAAGAAGAGTCTGAAAAAATTTACACAGATGATGAGTTACGTGCATTTGGTTGGACTGAAGAACAGATAGAATGGCAAAGACAGGCAGAGGCTATTCAAGATAATCAAGAATAGGACTCAAATTGATTTTGGGGTTTGCTTTAATGTCTTGCAAATTACCAATTCCATAACAAAAGGCCGAAGATGTTGAAAGCCTCTAGTGTCCCCTATCATCTTGGGACACAGAATGGTTGCTGATTCATCGCCTACTGCTTCTGAGCTAAAATCTATGAATGTGGCCACTTTGAAAGAAATGTGTAAAGAACATGGTTTGAAGGTTTCAGGTAAAAAACAGGAACTTATTGACAGGTTATTAGAGGCGACAGCATCTGATGATGATATTTTTCTCTTAGAAGAGGAAGATGATGTAGATGTAATCTATGAAGCTGAAATTGAAGAAGAGGCTTTTGAACCCTCTATAATTGAAGAAGTAGAAGACGAAATTTTAGATGCTGAAGTTTTCGAAGCAGAACTCTTCGAAGATGAAGAAGAAGATTTTTTCCAAGAATCTGAACCCAAGGCTGTTAGGAAAACAAGATTACAAGGAGAATCTATATTTTCATCATTATCTAAACCTAATGTAATTGCAACTTTATTAGTTGTATTAATTATTGCAGGTGGTGGATATTGGTATTGGAGTAGTCATCTAGATCCGTTTGTCTCTAAGCCCATAGAATATGGAGATCAAATGGAATTTACTATATCTAGTGGTACATTTGAGGTCGAGGGCGAAGAAATGATTAGAGAGATTGACAATCGTCTTAATGGTGCTCTTGCAGAAATTTGTGAAAAAATTAATGTTGAATTTTATGGTTCCGGGGATATTTCTGTTAAGAAGGGAACTAGTAGTGAATTACTAGATTCATCAGACACAAAATTACTCGGGACAGTACAGGCAAAAGATGCCTATGGGTTGACATTTCTTGCAGTTGAACAAGAATTGACACACCAACTTACTGCAAACATAGAATCTAAAACTTGGTTTGGTGATTCTTCAGAAGGACATTGTTCAGTAGAGGGTTCAGTTCCTGGTTATTCTTTATCTCAAACATCTAAATCATGGACTGAAATTGGTAGTAAAGCATTGCTAAGTACTGATTCCTCATTAACTTTAGAAGATCCACAAGGTGCTGAAACCTCAATCAATGCAGTATCATTTGGCGTTCCTGATGATTCTTTATCTGATATCATGCCTGAATTATTACTTCCCTTAAAACCCGTTGAACTAACTCCTTTATTTGGTAATTCATTACTTGAAGAAGGAAGTAGTGGAACTAGTGGATATTGGGATTGGGTGGTTAGTGGTTCAGTATCTGTTGATGGAGTAAAGGGATTACAAATCAATATGCAACATACAGAAATTGAAGATTGTATAGGTAGAGCAAACATGGTTCTCTATGTTGTACCTTCATCTCCTTGGGCTGTAGAACAACGTGTTGATATTAATCTTGAAAAAAGTCGTTACGATTCATCTGGTTGTGGAGTTTTTGCTGAATATTTAATCGACCAAACATTGCCAGAAGGGTCCATAAGTATTCAATATACATTGGTTAAATCATCTATTAATGAGGGTGATGGCATGATTAATTGGCTAGAAGGTTACAATCATCGCCCCGCTTCAAATTCAGGTGCAATATCAGCAAATCAAAACTGGGGTAATTCTGGCACGCATATGCCTGACCTAAGCGAATCAAGAGATTGGACATTAGATGATGCTGTTGCATGTATAATTAACAAAACAGTTGAGGCTAATGATGCTGCAATTTCTCTAGCATCAGGGGGGTATGTATTCAAAGCTACAGATGATAGAAGTAATGGCAATACTCAATGGAATGTTTCGTGGGTGGATGACAATAATGCAGGATGGGTAATAGTTGAAAGTAGGACAGAAAATTGTTCAGTATTAAGTTTAGATTCTCTTAATGAAGCCGATAGCCCAGCACATAGAAGAGAGAGCATTCCGAAATCAGCCACGATTAAAGAAATTGAAGATAGGATTATCGATCCAGAAAGGTATCCTTCATTGGTATCAGATATCACGTCTAATGGTAAATTAACCAGTGATACAACAATTGGGTATTTCTTGACAGTGCCACCCGAAGCAAATGATTTGTTAGATTTGATAGATGGTTATCAAGATGGAACAATTGGTGTTACAGGACAACGTGAATGGACTGAAAATGGATTAGATCATTCACTAAATTATGCAATTGATGGCACAAATGGCAGAATGGTTGGCTGGATCAAAACTTCTTCAAATTCCTAATTATTAGGGTGAATTGTCCCGTCACCCTCAATAATGCTTGAGGTGCCGCTGACATGGGTGAATCGATGAGAGGCGAAGAAAATAGCATCCCTGCTGCTGCTCCCGCACCTTTTGTAATCGATGTTGAATTTGTCGAGGAGGAGATAATTAGTCCTGAGCCACAAGAAGTTGGCCAAGCACAAATTCGTGAACCTCTAGACTTACCTCGTGCAGCTCCTACGCCTAAAGGAAGGGCCAGGGTTGTAACTGTAATCAATCAAAAAGGTGGAGTAGCAAAAACTACTACAGTAATCAATGTAGCAGCCCACCTTGCTATTCAAGGAGTAAAGGTTCTTGTGATTGATTGTGATGCTCAGGGTAATTGTGCTACAGGTTATGGTATTGATAAATCAAGGATTAATTATGGTACAAGGACACTAATGGTTTCGCCAGAAGATGCAATTAGGGCAAGACATGCAACAGCCATAGAAAACCTCCATTTGATTGTAGCAGATAGGAAACTAGTTGGTATTGAAGAAGAATTAATTTCTCAACTTGGCCGGGAAAGAAGATTAGCAGAAGGCATAGAGATTCTCCTGCCTCATTATGATTTAATTCTAATTGACACCCCCCCTTCTCTTGGATTAGTTAGTATTAATGCATTAGTTGCTTCAGATGCTGTTGTAATTCCAGTTCAAACTGAATATTTTGCCTTAGAAGGATTAGCACTTCTATCTTCAACTATTAGAGAAATACGTCGCCGGCTTAATCCAAAACTGGGGGTAGATGCAGTGATTTTAACAATGCATGCCCCAACTCTTCTCAATGGCCAAGTAGCGTCTCAAGTAAGAGAAACATTCCCTGATTTAGTTTTAGATCCTCCAATCCGCAGAAACATTAGAATTGCAGAAGCACCGTCACATGGAACTCCAATTCATATTCATGCTCCAAAAAGTGCCGGAGGTCAAGATTATTTGCATTTGTCAAATTCTTTGATGAAATTATGGAATTTTGGTGAAGATAATGGGTGAAAAAACAAACAAGCCAAAGAAGGGGCTTGGGCGTGGTTTGGGTGATTTACTTGCTCAACATGATACTGATTTACCGTTTCTTTCAGCATATGGGGAAGCAACAGGAGAACATGAAAAAGGAGTTCCTGCATCAGCAGGTCAAGATAATTCCGATGAATTATTTGATGTGTGTCATAGATTTCTAATTTCTACATCAGGTTCTGAAAATCTCAAATTACACAAAAAGAAAATCAGTGTGGGGGATTGGCTTGTAGTATCAAAGTCAAAAACTAATGGAATTGAATTGCATGTAGTCGGGATTAATTTACCCCTTGTCCCATCAGATTTAGTTACACCCGGAATGGTTGATGGTGCATTATCTGAAGATAGAAGCGAGGCAACAGTATGTATTATTCAGTGGGGAATAGAGTCAAGGAGATTACTTAGTCGTCTTTGTGAACATTTTACATTATTATCAAACTAAGTCATTTTCTTGTCCACAGTGTGAACAAGCAAGTGATCCCATTGGATCCCATGCAGGCAATACAATTGGTTTGGTATCAAGAGCAGCAATCATTTCTTTTGAAAGGTAAGATTTAGGTGCAGCAATTTCAAACATATATTCGTCAAACCACGAGTCGTTCATAATGTAATATCCATCAATTCCACCCTTTGTTCCCCAAGAATTCTCAACTCTCCACCTTCTTGTTCCATTCTTATCTACATCTACTCCAGTAAATAACATGGCATGAGTCATCAATGAATGGTGGTAATCAAGTCTGCTTTGTTTGTCAAGTCCAAATTTAATCCCGTACATCTCTTCGTATTCAAACATTTTAGCATCCCATAACCCAAGTTTTCGGTGCATTTGTTTTCCAACGTCACAGCCCATCCATACTGGTATTCCATCTTCCAAGATTTTTCTAGTGATATTTTTCATTTCATCTATTGAAATATTGAGATATTCTACTGGTGGACCTCCAACAACATTTTGTAGAAAATCTACGGTATATGTTTGCATCTGAGGGTTTCTTGGATCATTAACTAAACAAACATAATCGTTGAAATCTATGGTTACAAACTCATCCTTAAATTCATGGGGAGTCATTGTACCACGTGAATGAAATTTCTTATCATTGTCTCTCCATTGCCAATCAAACTGAGTAGGGGGTGTTCCAAGATGAATGCAAAGAAGCCTCCAAACATCTTCCATTCTCTTAGTTTTATGTTCACGAGCATCCTTAACTGATCCACCATCTTCTATAATTCCACGAAGTTCAGATGCTATTGAGCGGATTAGTAACCGCAGATTCATGTTCATTCTAGCAGTTGCAGATGATGATTGAGATTCAGGATATGCTGATTTAGGGACTAGGCCATATTTGTTTATGACATTAATAGCCATATTCCACTGGCCACCATCCTCACTTGGATGATCAAGAATAAACCCTATTGTCCTATCATCTAGAGGTCTATCAGCTGTAGCAATCATAGCCTCAAGGTTGTGATTTGCACGCTCAAATTTATCCCAAAAATGAACAAATGCTTGAGAAAATTCGAAATCTTTCAAACCCATTTTTTCCATGGCTCCCGGGCGTAATAAATTCAATGTGGCAAAAAGCCAACATCTGCCCGATGCTTTTTGGTTTGTGACCTTCCAATCATCAATTTTGGTTGAAAACGAGTTGTCAATATTAGCAATTATTTCACGTGAAAGTGCAATTTCTGATGCAGTTGTAGTAGTTACTGCGTTCTGAATTATACGTGCATTTGCATCAGATGAAAAGTTCTTTCTCAACGTATCAATTTCTTTTTTTGTTATCTTTCCAGCCATGTTGACCATCCCGTTAGAATGCTCGCTTACTCGGGCGGGTCTAAGAGATTACTATTGTCTGCGATTCATAGTTACTATTGCTACAACGCCTAAAACTGTGATTGCAACGATTGCAGTAAATCCTGGTAATCCCAAAAATCCGCCTTCACTATTACAACCGTCGCCTCCAGTTTCATCACCAGAAATCCAGCAATCAGACCACACTTTTCCACCCCATCCAGATTCAGGGTAAGTGGTTGAATTTCCATCTTCAAAATCTAGAGTAATTCTAAAATTAATATAAGAATGGTCATCAACAGGTGTCATACTTGTTGTCCAGGTCTTACCATCGTCTGATGATGTTAAATCCTCGGGCGTGGGGGCAAGGCATACTCCGCTATTGAGGCATATCTGCCATGTCCATGCAACATTAGTAACATTGTTTTCTTCATTTAGTGTTAAAGTAATGATGAAATTTTTCCCATCAGCAGATGTAGAAGGAATATCAATTGCAGATATTTGGGTTCCTTCAATATCAAATTCTTTGTTTTCGCCACCATCACTTGCTGAAACTGGGGGAATTATGAAAATCAAGCATAGCAAGAGAACGATGACCTTTCTCATATTAATCCCTAGTACCTTTTCCTTCATCAAACCTAACCTTAATTGTTCTCAAATTCAACTGTATGTGATGGTATGCTCAATCTCCATCATGGACAACTCGTAGCCGCTGTAGGTGCCTTTCGACTCGAAGTACAGGCGTGTGTCCATGACCGTGATGTAGTTCGCATACCCACTTCCGCCTCCGCTGTAGATGTCTGCAACCTGCCATGTACAACCACAAATCGTCTCGTGTACCCACAGTTCGTAGCCAGTGACCCCATCTATCGCCTCGAAGTACAGCCGTGTGCCCATGGCCGTGATGTCGGTCGGATACCCACTACTGCTGCCACTGTTGATGTCTGCTGCTTGCCAAGTCGAGCCGTTTGTGGTTTCGTGTACCCACAGTTCGAAGCCGCTGTTGCCGTCGACCGCCTCGAAGTACAGTCGCGTGCCCATGACCGTGATCTCGTTCG
>PBXQ01000080.1 GCA_002727675.1 Thermoplasmata archaeon
ATTCTGGCGAAGATAATGATGATGATGATGATGGTGTAACAGATAATTTAGACATGTGCCACCCAACAGGATTGCTCAACTGGACATCATCCTCACTTACAGATCATGATGGTGATGGATGTAATGATATTTCAGAAGATTTGGATGATGATAATGACGGCGCTCAAGACATTCTTGACTTATGTCCTAATGGTGAAATCAATTGGGTAACTAATACAACATCTGATCATGATAGTGATGGGTGTAGAGATTTAACAGAAGATTTAGATGACGATAATGATGGAATTAATGACGGATTTGATGATTGTCAAATTGGAGACACTGGTTGGATATCTAATTCTACAACCGACCACGATAATGATGGTTGTCAAGATTTGTTAGAAGATCTAGATGATGATGGGGACTCAGCTTTAGATACAGTAGATCTTTGCCCCCGAGGCGTATTGAATTGGATTAGATATATTTCTGCCGATTATGATGACGACGGTTGTAGAGATAGTGATGAAGATGCGGATGATGATAATGATAATGTAACAGATCATTCAGATTTATGTTATCTTGGTGAAAAAAATTGGACATCATCCCCATTGACTGATAATGATGCGGACGGCTGTCGTGATTTAACTGAAGACGGAGATGATGATAATGACGGTATTAGTGATGTGAATGATTTTTGTGCTCAAGGTGATACTGATTGGACATCAGGAAAAGTAACCGATCATGACAGTGATGGTTGCAATGATTCCACAGAGGATAATGATGATGATGGTGATGGAATATTGGATAGTCAAGATTCATGTCCCAAAGGGATGCTTGGTTGGGTATCTAATGGTGGTAGCGATTACGATGGAGATGGTTGTTTAGATGCAACAGAAGATGGTGATGATGATGGTGATGGGATTATTGATTATTCAGATCCTTGCCCCTATGGTGAAGAAAATTGTGCTACATCTGGAACCGGGGGGAATGTGACTATTATCCACCAATACCCGGAAAACTCAACAAATCAATCATCTCAACAACAATTAATCCAGAATACTACTTATGTAAATAACACATATGAATATGTCAATAATACATATGATAATGAAACATTCCAGAATCAAACATTTCAAAATATTACAAATATGAATCAAACATTTTCTGAAAACTCACCAGAGAATAATAATAGCATAATAGAATCTAATTCATCACCCAATTCCGATTCAATTGCGGGTATGTCATGGGTACCATTGGTAGTAGTTGCCTTGATGATTTTGATGTTATTTATCCAAGCATTACATTTGGTCAAAAAGCCTGCAGTACCAATTGGCCCCCCAGAAAGTATGTTGGCCGAACAGAGTTTATTCGATGAAATAGACTTCACCCCAGACATAGAAGACATAGGTGAATCAGAACCACTAGTATCTTCAGGCTCTGAAATTAGTGAAGTAGAAAACCAAGAACCTGTAAATGAATCTCCACCAACAGTTGTAGAAAATGCAACAATCTCTGATGGTTTTGAATGGATAGAGTGGCCAGAAGGCAGTGGTCAGAATTATTTCCGAGCAGAAGGCACTCAAGATGATTGGCAGTCTTGGCCAGTAGAATAACAAAAACATCCCATTTAGTTCAAAAATCGGATTTTGGCGCCCCGACCGGAATTTGAATCCGGGTCGAAGCCTCGACAGGGCTTCATGATAGGCCACTACACTATCGGGGCAACCGGTATTAGGTTGCCAAAGCCAACCTGTATTTAATGGGGACCCAACTCGTCGTACCGATAGCAATGGCGAGCGAAGAGGATTCTACCGGCAGCGCGGAAGAAAAAATGAATAAAAAAACCCCATCAAAAGGTCCCCCTTCCAGACCGCCCAAAGGCGCACCAATGGGGATGCCTATGGGTATGTTCCCTGGGATGATTCCACCAAGTTCAACCCCACCTCAAAGAACACAAAAACCTCCAGTTAAACAGGAAGAACCAATCAATGACGAAGATGATTCTATGGAGGATGTAGATGAAGTAAATGATGATGTCGTAGAGAAAAATACATCCTCTGAGCCAATGGATGAGATGATTGGAAAGGCAATAGCGCAAACACCAATGTCAGAAGTTGATGCCCTCCGTCATGAAAATGAATCACTTAGAAATGCCGTTACAGGTGCAGCTGGGATAATTAATGACATGGACAACCCTCCAATGCCCCCGGTTGTTGGTGATGGTTTCGTAATTCCAGCACATGTTGTAGGAGATTTTGTTCGTGTTGGAAGGCAATTACAAAGAGAAGGTTTGTGCCACGCAACATCTGGTAGCATTTCCACTTTATCTCTTGATCAACCTAATTTAGTTCATATGACTGCAGCAGGTTCTTCACTAGGGCAACTTGATGAAAGATATATTGTATCAGGTCGTTTAGGTGATAGCCCACCTTATGGAGCAGGTGATGCATGGAGAATTCATACAATATTATTGGCAGTGGCATCTTTAGAACATAAGGGTAGAGCAGCTTGTGTGTACGCCCCCGCTCCTTATTCCACAACAATGTCATTGGAACAAGATTTGTTTGTTTTACGCCCATCTGATGCTGAAGGTAAAAAACGATTTGAATCAGTTGTGATTGTGGATTCTGATGATGTATCTGAAGAAGATTTCCTTCGTCAATTATCTGAAGGTTTGCAACAATCAAAATGTAAAGCAATCGTAGTTAGAGGTGCAGGAGTTTATGCTGTTGGAGCAGATTTTAATGAAGCGTGGGATAATGCGGCTACAATTGAGAATAGTATGAAAATTTCTTACTTAATGCGTTTGGCAGATATCGAAAATTAGCGGCATGTTCATTGAACGAAACCTTCGCACAATGGTTTGAGTGACATGGTGGATGGACTAGTTATTGATGTTGTAGATAATGGTGGCCAGTGGACACACAGAGAATGGCGGATGTTAAGATACCTAGGGGTAGATACTCAAATTATTCCTAATACAACGTTGGTTTCAGAACTTAGAAAATTAGACGGTCTTCTTCTTTCAGGGGGGGCCGCTCGAGTTGGTTTAACTGGCGAACTTGGTAACTGCGCAGAATTATTATCTCTTGATATTCCAATATTAGGTATATGCGCTGGCCATCAATTTATGGCACGCCATTATGGTGGCGATTGCGGGGAAGCAGATAACCCAGAATTTGGTGCAATGGAAATACAATTAGTAAATGGGGGTGGTCCATTATTTTCCGATACACCAACCAATCAAGTTGTTTGGGAAAGTCACAACGATGAGGTTACTGTAGTTCCTCCTGGATTTCACATAACTGCAAGCAGTCCTTCATGTAAAGTTCAGGCAATGGAAAACGATGAAAAAACTAGATTTGGATTACAATTCCATCCTGAAGTTAATGATTCTGAATTTGGAGCAAAGATAATGGAAAATTTTGTTTTAATTTGCAAAAATGCATGAATAATTTCCATCTATCTCAAGGGTTGGGTTGAAAAAGGGGCGGCAGGTCGCCCGCAACATGGAGAGAGTTTACACCTTCCTAGAAGATAGAATGTTCACTTACAGGTGCATCAACATCAACTGTAAAGACAATCACCGCCTTAAAGGATGGACACAATGGATTAATTGTGAGACATGTGGGTCTCATGCATTACCTACAGAAGTTCTTTATCGCTGCTTGAAATGTGGTGCTATGGAAGCATTTAGCCAGGATAAAAATGGAGTTGCATGCAGAAGTTGCGGTTTCCGTATTTTTGTCAAACCACGCCGTTCTGGTACAGATCCAGAAAAGGGTGGCGAGGGCGCTTACAAAATGATCAAAGCAGATTGAAAAAGGTATTGAGTCCATACCTACTCTCAGTAATTGATGGTAGAGCGTACGCTAGTATCTAGTGGCACCCCGTTTGAGCGTGTTGCAGGTTATTCAAGAGCAATTAGAGTCGGTAATGTTGTTCATGTTGCAGGCACTACAGCAACAGATTCTGATGGAAATGTATTAGCTAAAGGAAATCCCGAAGAACAATGTAGAATTATTTTTTCAAGAATTGAAAAAGCACTTATTGAAGCAGGCGCCTCACTTTCAGATGTTGTTAGAACAAGGACATATGCTACCAGAGCAAAAGATTGTGATTTAATAATGCGGGTTCACGGTGAATTTTTCAATAAAATTAAGCCAGCAGCAACACTTGTTGTTGTACATGAATTAGTAAACCCAGAAATGCTGTTAGAAATTGAAGTAGAAGCAGTAATACAATAATTTTCCAGTTGTGATATATTGTTTGATTTTATTTCAGCAATTATTTCTTCAATATTTGGGGCGGATGAGGCAGTTGAAGAAATTTTAGAGGAAGAGGGATGTTACTAACATGCTAGCAGTTAGTTCAAAGACTGTGACAATATAGGGGAATTGGAAAAGATGTCTAGTTGGTTGGATAAGCACGCGCCGCGTCGTTTCGAAGATCTAGCTTTTTCAGATCAATTAAGAAGAACAATAACAACAATCAGTATATCTGGTGCTTTACCCCACCTTCTAATTACTGGCCCAGCAGGTGTTGGAAAAACGGTTGCTTGGAGATTAATTGCTAGACAGGTATTGGGATTGGGTTGGCAATCTACAGCACATGTAATACAAGCACGGGACTTAGCTGTGATGAGTGGCGCTATGAAATCATTTGAAGATTTTTTAAGACCCTTGGGACGTATGTCAAATGATACTCTTGCTAGTAGGACTAGTTTGGAGGCATTTGATAGAAACATGTGGTCTGATTATGCTAGTGACGACCCACCCCCTGCGGGTGTTGAGCAATCCCAACCAGAAAATGGTGTTATTCCAATAAGCAGGTTAATTGTGATTGAAGATGCAGATAACTTAGGTCCAAAAAGACAACCTTACCTTAGAAGAATGATGGAATCAGAATCAACAACCTCTCGTTTTATTTTTACTGCTCGGGCTCCAAGTAGAATCATAGATGCTCTAAGAAGCCGCAGCCAACACATTAGAATATCTGCCATTGAAGAGGATAAAATACAATTAATTTTGAAACAAATTTCCGCAAAAGAAGGTATAGATGTTGCTGATGGAGTAATTGGAGACATAATTCATGTATGCGGTGGTAATTTAAGAAAAGCGATATTTATGTTAGAATTGTTATCAAAAACAGGTAATTCTGGAGAGAGAGAATCGGTTCATAAATTGGTTGCAGCATCTACTCTTCAAGGTGGTCGTGTGATGATAGAGCAAGCATTACGAGGTAGAGTTGTTGAATGGCAATGGGAAACAGTTTACGGTCGCAAAAAGAAAATCCTTTCAGGGGCAATGGGGGAACTAGATCGCTTAATGAAAGATTTCGCTCTTGATTCTGATGACATAATTACTCAATTACATCATGTTTTAACACGCGGTCGTTTGATGCTTTCTCCAGATCTTCAAGATGATTTATTATTAAGTTTAGCAGAATGCGATTCTAGATTAAAACGAAGTTCTTATCCAAGAATTCAATTTGAAAGATTTCTCCATGATGTTTCAGAAGCAGGTTTACGCCATGGTATGGCGATGATGTAGTTTCCACAATCATCATCAAAGAAGAGCAAGTCGTATGGGTGGGCGCGTGGCCCAGCTGGATAAGGCGGCGGCCTCCTAAGCCGCAGATCGCGGGTTCAAATCCTGCCGCGTCCGTTTATTTTAATCAGATGCCCATTTTCGAATCCCATTTTTATGATCAAATAATTATTTGATTGTATATGTGTATGGCGTGGAGTTTATGTTGCCAATACTAGTGGCCCATCCAATGGATGCATGGGACGTCGTTGTTGTTGGCGGCACAATTGCAGGTTTACGGGCCGCGATAGCAGCCCATGATTCAGGCGCTAGAGTTACAGTATTGGAAGAAGGCGCCATTGGCTCTGGCGGCTCGTCACTATCTGTAGAAGGTATTGCAACATCATTGAATGAAACAGATAACAAATCACATTATGATGATACAATTGCAGTTGGTCATGGATTGTGTGATGAAGATGTAGTTCAAAGTAGAACAAAATCATCATTTACTCATATTTCAGAATTAGAGAACTGGGGTTTGGTATTAAGAAGAGATTCAAATGGATTACCTTTATTGTCACCTTCAATAGGTCATTCCCAATCTAGACTGTCTTCAACTGGTGATTCAACGGGCCGTGAAATATATTCAATATTAGAGGACCAATGCATGAAGCGTTCAATTACCAGGGTAGGAGATATACAAGTAATATCTCTAGTTACTGAAGATGATCAAATTGTTGGTTTAATTGCATTAGATATTCAAAATGGCGAATTATTAGCAGTTCAGTCCAAATCGATTGTTTTAGCTACAGATGGCTACGAATCTGCTTGGAACGGGGGCAGTGGAGCCACAGGACTTTGGTTAGCACAAGGAATAGGAGTTGAATTAAAAAATTTAGAATTCGCAGTTTGGAATCCAATGTTCATGGAATCATATGGTTTACAAATTCCATTATCTATTCTAAATGACGGTGGACAAGTTAGAACATACTCTGGTAATAATGTTGATTTCTCATCCAGTGACGGTTTCTATTCTGCTTCAAAATTATTACATTCATCTAATGAAAAACATGTTCTAGATGCTCGTATTCTTAACAGGGGTACAGCGCCATGGTATGCTGACATTTCTGAAAAGGTATTGACACGTTTAGGTGGTGATATGAAAGAAGTTGTGATTCCTATTTCACCTCGTGTATCTACTACATTAGGTGGAATACCTTGTGACGAAAATGGTTCTGTGGAATCAATATTAGGACTTTATGCAGCAGGTGACTGTGCTTGTAGTGGATTCCATGGAGCAGACATGGCGGCAGGAAATCGTTTGTTAGAATCTTTAGATGGTGGTTTAAATTCTGGTAATAGTGCTTCAACATATGCGATTAATAGAGACTTTTCAGGTATTGAATCAATTGACTCATCCTTAATCATGTCTGCAAACAAATATGCCTCTTTACTTAATAGTAAGGATGACGGAATTACTCGTGGACAAGCAGAAAACAAATTGAATTCAATCATGATGGATTCAATGGGTTTCACTCGTAATACATCATCTTTATCAAAAGCAGAAGAACAAATAACAAAGTTAGTCAATTCAATTATTTCTTTATCAGATACAAATCCCATTATGAATACAGAGCTTGCTGAAGTGTTCCGTTTGGAGGGTTTGTTAAATGTCTCAAAGAGCGCAATTCAAGCAGCCGCCTCCCGCCATGAATCATGTGGTAGCCATCAATTAAATGAATAAATTTTCATTTTTTAATTCAATCATTACCACAATGTTCACCATCTCACCTACCTTGGGATAAGTATGGACGGCAAGACTATTTGTTGTATGTTAATTATTTTGACATCATTACTTTCTGGTTGTATTGAATCTTCCGAAAAAGTTCCATGTGTAGAAGGACTTAGTACTACTGAACTTTTTTCAGACCCTGAAAATTCAACAATTGCTAATATTCGTTTAGCAGATTTGGACGATAATGGTATTGAAGAAATATTTTCCACATACCCACTTGATGGAAAAGTGATTCGTGCATTATGTGATGGTGGCGAATGTGTTGAAAATGAATTTAATGAGAATTTGACCGCCCCCGTACGCACACACATTGTAGACATCGATGGTGATGGTTTGAAAGATTTGATTGTTTCAGATATTGGCATATTACCACCAATAGA
>PBXQ01000081.1 GCA_002727675.1 Thermoplasmata archaeon
AAAATATTTTCACATTCCGTCACTTTCCTACAAATATCAATATACTCAAACAGACAAAACAGGGGCATTTCTGCAAACCATAGGCATCCCAGATGTTCCTCCAGGACTGTATTCTATAGAAGCGACTGTTAAACAAATTGTGGGAACATCATCACAGACTCAAGCAACTCTGTTTAGAGTTTCTGGAGAGCCTGAAACGGCTATCGCAACTCCTACACCAGCATATACTGGACCTACTCCTACTCCTTATCCAACGTATACCCCCTATCCGACGTATACTCCTTACCCGACGTACACTCCTTATCCCGTTGCTATATTTAAGACCTGGGAACCAAGTCCTTATCTCATCTTATACAGCGCCATAAGTGTTGACGTGTACTACGGTCCTAATCAAATATGCGCTGAGGATTTGTAGATGGTCCCAAAGCACTGGAAATATATAGTAGTCGCATTACTAGTATTATTAATTTGCGTTGCGGCTTATCCCAGGCAAGACATTTCTCCTTCCATATACATCGGAACAGCTTATCTATCTGGTTTACCTGCCAGTTCAGTTTCAATTGAAGCATACAAAGGTACAGAATTGGTTGGAAGTGCCTATACCTCAAGCTACGGAAATTACACATTGTATGTTACTGCGATGCAGGGTGAAACTGTCACTTTCAAGGTAAATGGCGTTACGGCAAACCAATCAATTACGATAGAACAAGAAGGAGACGTTGGCAACATATCTATATACGCTGGGGAATGGCCTCAAATCTCTATGACTCCTTCATCTGCATTACCTAACCAGACAATTCAATTACACGGTATTCATTGGACTCCTGGAGCTACTATTAACTTGGAAGGTGATCAATCAGCCATTGGATTTGAATTCATGTCTTATATAAAATCCAAAGGAGGCAATGCAACACCTTATTTTAATTTAGGTTCAAAGATCGAGGTTGCGTCAGATGGAACATGGGCCGCTCCTTTCATTGTGCCAATGGGTCTTCCAGTAGGACAATCACTCCGTGCCAACCAAAACCCAGATAAGGAGCTAACTTTCATAGTGGAAGACAGCGGAGGACGAAATCTAACCACAACGATACCTATGTTGAAACTTTCTATGGATTTCAATCCAAGCTCCAGCAGCCAAGGTAGTGTGGTTACATTTACAGGCACCAATTTCCCCGTTAGTAATGCAGACACAGGGGCAGAGCAAAATATGGAATTAGGAATCTATTACCCAGGGGTTACAATTGCAACATTGGTTGGGACTGTAACCCCAGACATTAACGGAAACATTTCAGGAACATTTCGAGTCCCTATAGATGCAGCTATTGGTGACACATACACACCAAGTGGACAAACCATTAAGCTTAGTTTTTTATCGAATAATATAAGTTCATCCATGACTGACGGGAGCAAACATTTAGTCACTAATTTGCAAAGTATGACCTTGTCTGAAAACAAAGGATATGTAGGTACCACAATCCAAGTCAATACCTTTGGAATGGTCCCTAAAGCTGGCAACATTTCCCCTGATAAATTTGTGATAGGTAACCCTGCCCCTTATGGAACAGCCTACTTAGATACATCAGAAATCCGAAACAGTATTGGAAGAAATTTCTTAGAGGGTTTTACAAACATAACTGAATTCCCTATCAATTGGACTGCACCTTCTGAAACGCAACTACAATCAAGTTTCAAGGTACCCTATCTTTCGCCTGGGCAATATGAAATCATAATAGTCAGAGATCAGCGATTATCCCGTACCAATTTTACTATACTACCTGGAAGTCCACCTGCCCCAACTCCCGCTCAGACTCCTGTAGTGCAATACATTTATGAAACAGCTCCAACTCCTGCACCAGTCTATAATCCAAGCCAGAGTAATAAAGTGATTACCGCCATTGAAGACCCCCTCTTTGGAAATCTTATCAGGGTATTTAACTTCAGCAACCGTACTAAAACCTGGTCTTTCTATGACCCGGATCCAGATTTAGCATCCATTAACACTCTGCATACGATAAATTCTGGGGAGGTATATTGGATAAAAGTTCATATTGATGGCACTTACACCTTGAATAACAAACCTAGGCAGTTATATTCCGGATGGAATCTAGTGGCTTATTAGTCTAACTTAGCAACCCAAATACCTAGAAATTCAACTTTGGCATCTTTATCGTCATTAGGCCAGCCAGCATACAGTGATACTAATCCTCCAGAAGAAGGTTCTATTTTGCCTAAACCACAATGATATCCTGTTGATAATACATTAGGTTGCAGGTTAACTGTCTTATTAGTAAGAGAAGATAATGTAACTTGGTCTTGAGCAGAATATTCTGATAACGGCTTCCACAGAACCTTGACGCATGATTTAACTAACAAAGTATCAGAAGAACTATTAGTCAAAGTCCACTCAAAAAGATGTCCATAACTCACTAATGGAACTAAATCTGAATATTGAGTGACAGCCACAGAAGAAGCGTACGGATTTGAAGCTTCAGATAAAGAATACCATATAGCATTAGGGTGATTTCCATAATGATACGCATTCGAGGCTAGGATATTTTCATGGAATTCGGCATATTCAATCAAATCAATTTGTGGTTGAGTAATATGTGTTGCTGAAGACTGAACGGACGTATTATTAATGCACTTCTTAATAAGGACTTTGTCTCCTGGTTCTAAATAAGAATACTTATGCTCTTCATTGAACCATTGAATACCTGCATTATCTAATCCTTTATAGGAAAAATGTAATTTAATTGCTCGTGTATGAGTATTACTAAAAGTAATATCATAGCAATCTACACCTTTCAACTCTGTCCAACCCAAATACCATTCTCCTGATTCCTCTTTCGTAATCTGTATCGGCATAGGAGTTGGAATAGGAGTTGCGGTCGGAGGAATCGAGGTTGCCGTCGGATAAGGCGTAGATGTAGGGGGCACCGCAGTTACTGTAGGATAGGGAGTAGAAGTAAAAGAGATAGGCGTTGATGTTGCAACAGGTGAAACCATCACATAAGGGACAGGAGTTGGCTGTAATGTAGGGATAAATAATTCCCGTGTTGGTGAAGCTTGCTGAGGGTCAACCACCGGAGTATTCGAAACCTCTGGCCGGATAGAGTTATTATTACTCGTTTCAACCTCAGAAACACCCAACAACTGCTTCCTCAATGCCTCTATAGTGGCTTCCAGGTTAACGGAGACGGCTTGTTCGGTATTAGCTGAGGTTATGTTAACTTGCGTATCTGCAAGGGGGTCTTTTTTAACGGTCTCTTTTGAATTTGAGGCCTCAAACATCGCCATCACTGTTGCATCTATATCAATCGTTGCAGTAGGGCTATCTTCTATATTCTCAGTAGTAGTTTCCGGGAGGTTTACACACCCTATGGTAAATAAAATACATATAACTAATATGTTCGTTTTATTTAGCATGATTTTCTTATTGTGGGTTTATTCGCTGCCAGCCACATTGCTCGCAAAAATTTTGATCTGGTTGTATTTTATTTCCACAATTTCTACAAACAGCAGTAGAATTTGTATCCCTTGATACCGGAGAAGGTCTTCGAGTTGCTCTCTCTTCAACTTCCGCGAGATATTTTTCTCTAGATTCTTTCCTCTCTGCTGCGGCCCGTCGTGCTTCCTGCTTTAAATCATTCAGATTATCAGCTTGCTCAATTCTAGCTAATATTCCCAAAGCACAAGCTGTGACTCCGAATGCACAAACTGATGTGTAATCTACCACTGATCCCCCGTTTAAAAACACATCACCTGCTAAAAATAGAGCAATACCTGCCGAAAGCATTGAGACAGCCCTAAGTATTTGAAACATAAAGTTATCGCCATTCATTAGAAACTCCTCGTATTATTAAAAAAGTTACAGGCCATTAAATTCTATGCTGTCGTAATCAATCTCGGTCCTATCTTTGGTCGCAGTTATATGAGTAAAATTTGACCTTTCTTCAATTTCTACTTGTCTAAAACCTAGTCTTTCTAGTGATCTTCTGAAATCATCAGTAGACTTGAATCGGGAAGTAGCTTCCCAAATATGTAAGGTGCCATCCAGCTGCAAAGTACGGTGACCTTCTTTTAAATAATCTTTATAGTTGCTTCCCATCAGAGATAATGAGAATACTGCTACGTCCAATTCTTCATCATCTAATGGAATATCAGCCATATCGCAAGCTGTTACGTCGTCATTGATAGCAACGTGATCGAAACTCCTTACATCACATATGCCTGCCAGTTCTTCTGCGAGCTTCGCTTCTCCGCACCCAAAATCTCCAACAATTCTGCCTTTTCTAGGTTTTAACCATTTGATCATTTCTTCGAACGGTACAACAGGCCAATCTTTTCTAGCTTCCCTATACATCGCATGATAATGGGTCCATTCTTCTGGGTTATCTTTCAATCTTTCATGGGTATTTTCACTCTTAGTTGTATTCCAATGGCGATTCATTTTAGAGAAATCGCCGTACGTTGCCATACGCTTGGCAACCTCTAAATCTTCACCATCCATATAAGGGATATCTATAAGTTGCCTCTGAACTTCTACCATTCCCGATTCATCTATTCGTTTTAGCCAGTTGATCGCATCACGATAAGCTTCAGCAGGGCTTCTTAATTTACCTTCAGGAACTACCCCGTCTACTGCGGTATCAGCCAAAGTTTTTTTCCATCTGACTCTATCCCATTTTGAATCATCCCAAGACCATCTGTCTCCGTTAGGTAGATTCATATAAGTAGCAGGCATAATTACATCAACTGTTTTGCTTTTTTGCCCTGTTCTGTATATACGGCCTTTTAATTGCTCATATTCCGCTGCAGTCCAAGGCAAAACATTTATGATCAATCTATTGCAAACCTCTTGCAGTCCATCTACGCCAGTTCCGATTGCACTTGTGCCTATCAGAACATCTATATTTCCTTTTTTAAATGGCTCTAGGCCCGATTTATCTTGACCTGTATAAAAACCTACTTTCCACCCAGCAGCTGTGGTAGCGTCATACAGTATTTTGTCGATTCCTTTGATGTACATAGTGTAAATTAGAGTTTTAGGTTTGATATTCTTAAGAATTTCTGGAAGTTTTGCCGTTGTTAAAATTTGTTCTAGACCTATAAAGTCGTACTTACCCAGATCACGAACATCCTGAAAGTGTTCAGATATATCAATTTCTGGCCTTTCTTCACTTAACATCATTTCTGAATAATCTGGCATGTATCTGAGTCCATTGCGTACAAATTGTTGGTACATTTTTTGGGCGTTCATTGGACTGGCGTCAGTCTTTAGGTCATCAAATTCTTGTCCCGTAATAATTTCGAGCAAACTTTTCCCTTCATGCAGGCTGTTAATTACAGGAGTAGCTGACATTCCTAAGACATGTAGATTTGGATTGAGGCTTTGGGTCAAACTAACAAGATTTTTAACATTTTCACGCCTTTGAGAACTACTATCCATACTCCTAGTCTTAGCATAGTGAATTTCATCTACAATAATAAAATCCGGACGATTATCAACTAAGAAGTTATTTATATAAACTTCGCTTCTAGTACTGTGTTGAAACATTTCATAATTCAACACAAGATATCTATTTTTGGTGCTGTTAAATTCCCACTCTGGATTCCATGTCTTTGTAGCGACTTGAGAATGGGGGTAAGCTCTGAGGATTTCATCTTTCCACATGTCCACAACAGCATTAGGGCATAAAACGACTGTGAAGGAAGCATCTATCACTCTACTTGCCAATATAGCCGACAGGGTCTTACCTGCCCCGGTACCAGACCAGTTACCAAGTCGTTTTTTATCTCTTACCTTAACTGCAACATGTCGTTGCATTAGCATGGGTTGTACTATCTCTTGAGTATTCTTATCACGATAATTGTATCCTTCAGGAATCTCTAAAGACTTAGTAGCCTCATATTCTTGCAAGAACATGTTTCTAACTTCTTGCCCATAACTATCCCCTTGGAAATTTCTTACCGTTTCTATTTCTGAATCCACATCAGCAAATTGGGAATAAACTTTAGACCATAATCGACTTAAACTAGCCTCCATTAAGAATTCAACAGCTTCTTGGTCGACACTAGCCATAACACCGTGTTCCAAAGCCCCAAGAATACTAGCGATATCATTAATCTTAGGTAATTGCTGATCTTCATCATCTGCATTTGATCCATCAACGACATCTAATGGAGCATCATCTAAATGGTTATCAGATATTTGTTCATATTCCCCGGTATCTTCGTCTATTTCATACACAGATGTAATATCACCAGATATAAACTCATCAACTGTGGAGGGTTCTCTATTTACAAATGCTTCTATCTCTTCTTTAGGGAAAAGCCCGGTCTGAAAAGCTTTGAAAAAACTTTTGCCCTGCCCACCCATTTCTAATAAGCCTTCTGCCTGCATGTGTATAGCATAAAGCTGAGCTGGAGTCATTGAATATAAAGGGGGAGGATTTCCTTCAATCAACATGCCAACATATCTTCTGAGATTATCTATGGTCCAGCCAGTTCGTCTCAAATCACATCTTGGGCATCCAGTTCTCAACCTATTAACCACACCAGTTTGCCATTCATGATCAAGACCTTCGGGACATTTCCACCAAACTTTGACGTGAGTCCCAAAGGTCACATCCTCAGGTCTCAATTTCCCATTCTTAGTAGGATGCCATTGTTCAGCCAATTCAGGGTAATTATCGCTCAGTCTGTTAGTAATTGAAACGGAATAACCCGCACAGAATGGACATCCAGATCCTCTAGTCCTGTTACTAATTAAAGCCTCCCATTCGTGATCTGGGCCTTCAGGGCATTTCCACCAGGCTTTCTTCAAAGCTTTAGCCGTAACTTGGTCAGGCATTAATTCCCCATTTTTGGTCGGGTGCCATTCATAAACAAGGTCAGGACGCACTCCACTGATACTGTTAGTCACTGACACTTTTAGACCATTGCAAAACGGACAACGAGAGCTTGGGAGTCCTTCCCATTCATGATCAGGACCTTCAGGGCATTTCCACCAAACCTTCTTAACTCGTTTAGCTATAATTTGGTCAGGTGTCAAATCACCATTCTTAGTAGGATGCCATCTATTTGCAAGATCTGGATGCATAGTTGCTAAGCTATTTGTAACAGACAGAAGATTATTAACACAAAAAGGACACCGTGCCCTACCACCTACTTTCTCTTCCCATTCATGATCAGGACCCTTTGGGCATTTCCACCAGACACTCTTCTTTCTGCCCACTAACACTTGATCAGGTGTCAAATTCCCATTCTTAGTAGGATGCCATTCATTCGCCAATTCAGGTCTAACATTCGCCAGTGAATTAGTTACAGAAAGTTGTTTGCCGGTGCAGCAAGGGCAACCCGTACCATTTTTCCTGTTATTGATTACCGCTTGCCATTCATGATCAGGACCTTCTGGACACTTCCACCACACTTTTTTATTACTAGATAGTGTTACATCACTAGGGGTTAGATCTTCATTTTTAGTAGGATGCCATTCTTTAGCTAAATCAGGATTTAGAGTAGCCAGGCTGTTTGTAATTGAAATCCTTCTACCGGAGCAAAAGGGACACTGCGCCTTCTTATCTCCTGGAGCGATTTCCCATTCATGATCAGGACCTTCTGGGCATTTCCACCATACTTTCTTATTGCTTCTAGCAGCAATTTGATCTGGTGTCAAATCACCATTCTTAGTAGGATGCCATTGAGCTGCTAATTCTGGATTGATTGACGCTAAACTATTAGTAACGGAAACACTTTTCCCTGCACAGAAACCGCAGTGCCCACCAGCGCCAAACCATTCATGATCTGGACCTTTCGGGCATTTCCACCATACTTTCTTACCGGATCCAGCTACAATTTGATCTGGTGTCAAATCACCATTCTTGGTAGGATGCCATTGAGTCGCTAATTCTGGATTGATTGACGCTAAGCTATTCGTTACAGAAACTCTTAGGTTAGCACAGAAACCGCAACCCTTACCTGCCAATCTGGAAACAACCGTAGTCTGCCATTCATGATCAGGACCTTCTGGGCATTTCCACCATACTTTCTTACCGGATCCAGCTACAATTTGATCTGGTGTCAAATCACCATTCTTAGTAGGATGCCATTGAGTCGCTAATTCTGGATTGATTGACGCTAAACTATTAGTAACGGAAACACTTTTCCCTGCACAGAAACCGCACCCCCTACCTGCCAATCTGGAAGAAACCACAGCCTCCCATTCATGATCAGGACCTTCTGAGCATTTCCACCATACTTTCTTATTGCTTCCAGCAGCAATTCGATCTGGTGTCAAATCACCATTCTTAGTAGGATGCCATTGAGCTGCTAATTCTGGGCTTACTGCTACAATAGTTGTTGGGTCGACCTGAGTCTTGCGAACCATATAAACCTCTAATTTAATCCCATTTTAAGATGGTACATCGGGGTTCTAACTCAGAATACTACATTGCTATTGGTTTTTCATTAATTTTTCGATTTTTTGAGTATAATAATATGAGGACTTCTTAAAGAAACCCATATTAAAAAAGAAGTACCTCAATTAGTAAAAGAGGTGCTTTATGAGTACAGAATATGTCATTAAGAAAGATAGCAAAGATACTAGGAATATCCCCCGCGTACCTTAGCTTATTACTCAATAACAAA
>PBXQ01000082.1 GCA_002727675.1 Thermoplasmata archaeon
ATACTAACAATTGGAATCAAATGTTGGTGAGAAAACTGATACATCATTCCAGGAATTAAGAATTCTAAATTGATTATTTGAATAGATGCTAATAATGCAATTGTAATACCAATTACTGGTATTACATATGACCAAATTCCGCCTCTGCTAAATAATGCGGATGCAATAAATGAGAATGACAGGCCTTGTGCCAATGTTGCTGTAAGGGCAAATAAAACCACAGGCAGTGAGCTCCACATAAGTGGTGTAGAAAGACCAGCAAATTGCTCTAATAATAATCCCCCAGCCATCCCTAGAATTGCAGGTGTAAGTAACATCAAAAAATAATATGTTACTTCTTTTGAATAATAAGCGAAGTAATTGGTTACTAAATCTAATGGTTGAACTGCAGGTATTGCTAACAAGTAATTTTTCCCGCCATCTCTTTGTGATACCATCACCCTTCCAATAAAAGCAAATGAACCCATGGAAAGAGAAAACCCAAAAATACCCACATGCATGTAAATCTTGAGTTGTTCCCAAGTGAATGCTTGTTGACTTTCTTCTGAATTAATGAGAACCTCTCCTGTAAGATATCTCAATCCTACGGTGACAATCATAGACAATAATGCAAGCATGACAGGAAAAAGAGCGATATGCCTTTTTTTGGCAAAATCAATATTCTGACGCCATTCTTCCTTGAACATCATTCGGAATGTAACCCAAAATGAATCCACAATTTTTGGGGGTGAATAACTGGTATTCACCATTATTCCTCCTCACTTCTATCCATTGCATCTATTTCTTCAAAAGAAGTACCCACTAATCTGATGAATACATCTTCTAATGTTTCATCCTCATTGTTTTTTAGTTCAGAAACTTTTCCAGAAGCAAGTACATGTCCTCTGTCAATAACTGCAACTCTTGTGCATAATCTTTCTGCTACTTCTAATATATGAGTACATAGAAAAATAGTTCCCCCTCCTTCAACAATTTCTTGCAGTAGTTCTCTACATTTTCGTTGATAAATTGGGTCTAAATTGACAAATGGTTCATCTAAGAAAAGCAGTTTTGGTTTATGGATTAAAGCTCCGGCCAACATAACTTTTTGTCTCTGTCCTTTTGACAAATCCTTACAAAGAGTATTTCTCTTGTCTTTAATTCCAAACCATTCTAACCAGTATTCTACTTTATCAGAGATATCATCTAAGTTTCTCAGTCTAGCAACAAACTCAAGATATTCTGCAGCCGTCAGAAAAGATGGTGGGCTTTCAGATTCTGGGACAATTCCTACATTTGCTTTCACCATGCGCGGATCTGATCTAACATTTATTCCTAGAATTTTTGCGCCTCCCATTGATGGTCTTAGTTGACCTGTTAGTAATTTTATGAATGTTGATTTCCCAGCTCCATTTGGGCCAAACACGCCGAAAAATTCTCCAGGCGCGACTTTAACATTTAGTGGATGTAAAGCAACAAAGTCACCAAATGCCTTGCCCAAATCTTTTGCAATAACCAAAGGCTCGTCATCTGCCACAATAAACACCCGCCCTAGTGTCCCTTCCACTCGGGTTTTTCTCTATTTAGGAATGCATTTACTCCTATTTCCTTATCATCAGTATCAAATAATGAGCAAAACTCTTCATGTTCAAACTTTATTCCTTCAGAGATTGGTAACTCTAATGACGCTCTGACAGCCTTCTTTGCCACTTTGATTGTGTGTGGTGATTTACTTGCTAGATTCATCGCTAATCCCATCGTCATGGATTGTAAATCATCCGGCTCACATAGTCTATTTACGAGTCCAATTCTATACGCTTCATTTGCGGGAATAATTTCTCCTCCCATTACCATTTCCAATGCTTTACCATATCCTAATAGTCTAGCTAGTCTTTGTGTGCCCCCACCTCCTGGGATTAGTCCAAGGTTAATCTCTGGTGTTCCAAAACTAGAACGTGTGGTGGCGATTCTAATGTCACAAGAAAGTGCAATTTCACTACCTCCGCCAAGAGCGAAACCATCGATAGAAGCAATAGTTGGGATTGATAAATTCCATATTGCCTCCCATACATTGTCTGCAAAAATCTTTCGAATTTGTGTTGAGCCCACTCCTGTAAATTCACTAATATCTGCGCCAGCAACAAATGCGGGTGGCTTAGGTCTTTTTTCATCGTTAGATGGAATTGGTGGGGCTTCACCTCTAATGATGACCACTCTAACATTTTCATTTTTTTCAGCAGCAATACATGCTGATTTAATTGCTTCATTTACATCGTAATTTAGCGCGTTTAATTTATCAGTTCTATTTATGGTCCAAATTTCAATTATCCCACCTTCGGGAAAAGAGCCCTCTACATCTATTCTATCAATTTTGAAGGCTTCAGTCATATTATCACCCAATTTCTTCCCTTAGAGCATCTAATTTTGATTGACTTTGTGTCGGTGGTGGAGGGAGTGGGAGACCTTCCGGCGGCGGCGGTAATTCTTCAAGTTCAACTTCCACTTCTTCTTCAAATTCAGAAGCTGCGATAAAACCTGTATCTAATGGTATTCTTAGTTTGAGAATTCTAGCACCATCAATTCTAACATAAGTAGCCCCATAGGGATGACCTGGTTCTACTTTAATTGGTTCATTAATTACTGTTAAACCATGACCTTTTTGGCTTAGAATAGATAGTAGATCTTCTCCACTATCATGTTTTGACCACATTCTTGCGGCGGATGCCCTAATGTCAGCTAATTGGCCCCTGCGCCGCTCTTCGATTCTTTTCTTTATTGCCTCACGTTTACCTCGTCGTTCTTCAACAAACTCTTCAATATCTGATTCTTCAACTTGTTCAGCATCAATATCAACTACGTACTCCTCGGCTACATGAACCTCTTCTTCGGTATCTTCTTCAATTTGAATCACATCATCGTCTTCTGATGAATCTGAATCCGGCTCATTTGCATCAGCGGAGGCCGCCATTTTTCTTTCTCTTCTAGTACCTCCACCCTCGTCTTCTACAACTGCTTCGGGCAAATCAAAAGATTCTTCAGATTGAGTTTTTTTAGTCGTAGGGCTTCTTCGTTTCTTTTTCTTCTTTTTTGGTTTTCCACCAGTTAATACTAGGAAAGCAGCAAGAAGTAAAAGTGCCCCTGTAAAAATGTAGCCTTGCAAATCATCCTCCCATTCTCCAGAGAGGAAAAGTTGGAACAATATGCCTAACAGTAATGCGAGATAAAGTAGCAAACGGCCGAATGACATCCTGTCCCCCCAATAGCGAGCAGATGTGTCCCCTCTTTCACTATGACGGATGAGCGACTAAACTAGCAAAGTTCATTTTTTAGTAAATTTAGGGCTTTAGATCGGTGGCTATATAGCCCCTTTTCTTGTTTATTCATTTCACCAAAAGTGCGACCTGTCCCCTCATCCAGAGGGACGAAAATTGGGTCAAATCCAAATCCACCAGACCCTTTAATCTCAGTAGTAATAATCCCACGGCATATTCCTTCTACTAGTGTGGTTTTATTTCCGTCCCATAATGCCGCACATGCCCGAAATTCAGCCCCCCTGTTTGCATTTCTATCCAATAACTTCAATATTCCATGTAAACCTATTTTTTCCAATGTGGATGCCGAATAAACTCCAGGGAATCCATTTAGTTCATCAATAAAGAGTCCAGCGTCTTCTACTAAGATGGATCCTTTTTCACCAATTTCTTCTAAGTATGCTGCTGCTTGTTGAATTTTTGAAGAAGCTACTAACTGTAGATTGTCAGACTGCGGCTCAATTACTTCAGGTATTTCCCCTTCAATTAAAAACTGCTTCACTTCATATCCAAGAGGCAAAAAGAAATCCTTTGCTTCTGCAAGTTTTCCGCTGTTGCTTGTTAAGAAGAATAACCGGTCCATGGTGTTCCGAGAAGAGGTTAGCGATTGAGTGTATTGATAGAAAATGCTTAGTCAAAGTGAAAGGTAAGACACTCATACCAATATGTATGCAGGCAAAGGTGATACTATTGGTTGCTGCTGGTGGCGCCTGTGGTGCTGTTGCTCGTTATGTCATTTCAGAATGGATTACTTCTGACTTTCCATGGGGTACATTGACAGTGAATATTCTGGGGTCATTCTTGTTAGGTGTATTAATCGCATTTGGTGCTTCAAGTGATCATGTAACTCCTGAAGTGCTTCTTTTTGTTGGGACAGGTGCTCTCGGGGCTTTTACTACAATGTCAACATTCAGTATTGAAGTGATTGAACTCCTTGATTCACAGAAGTATTTTCCTGCTGTTTCTTATGCATTGTCAAATTTCATTTGTTGCCCCTTGATGGCTTTTGTTGGATGGAGATTCATTCCATTATTATTCAATTGACAATCATAGTCTAAATTTTTCCATCCATTCAGAACATTCTGATTGCTCTTCCTCCATATTTTCTTCGTTAAGAAGAGATTTATTTTTTGTAACCCATTCATTTGTTCTAGCGCGAAGTATTTCTGCAGTTTGATTGTAGTTTTCTTCATCTCTGCATAATAATGCTAGAAATTTATGTAATGGTAGCCCAGAATCCCAATCAAGGTAAGGTCTTCCATTTTTTGTTAGGGGGAGGGACGGAATCCTTCTTGCAATAATAGATGAACTTCCTGATAAGTTTGAAGTATCAATTTTTAGTATTCTCCATGAATCCCCTCTCACTCCCTTAAGCCTCATAGCATATATTGGCATCAAGCCACACCTTTCGCCCTCATTTAGCAAATCTTCATATTGCTTCAATGTTCTACCAGAAAGGTAAATTTTCTTTTCTTTGGTTGTTTTCACTTCTATAGGAAATGCGATATCGCCACGTACTGCTAGTAAATCCCCTGCTCCAGCAGCCCCACTTCCAGCAGCTCTTACAACAAGAAAAGGGCGCCGAATTACTTGCATTGCTTTTGCTTTTTCAGTTGCATTACAACTACGAGTTACAGCCCTAACTCCATCAGCAGAACCTATGAGTACAGCACGTAATTCACGTTCATACTGGGAAGCCATCGTTGACGACGGCCGTTACACCGTTCAAGACAATATCGGATAGATTATACAGTTTTAGGGTGATTATATGTTAATTCTTATATTTCCGTATCATTAACCAGAATGATTGACAAGGGGTGCCATTCTAGACTTACTTGTGGGGACATTATTCATTAGGACTGCAGATTTCAAATTAGCATACCGCCTAATGAAATCTTTGAGAGAAAAGGGCCTAGAATTTCTTCAAGTTTTGGCAAATGCCCCTTTACCTTCAGAAACATCTGTTTGGTTTGGTACTAAAGATGAAGTTGCAGCTAGTAACATTGGGGTTGGCGTTGCTTGTAACTTGTCAGATATTGAAATTTCAATAGACCGGGCTTTGCATTTATCCAATCAGGAAAAGATTACTCATATTCTAGCATTTGGAATAGATCCAGGTCCAAGACCTGGTCTAGCTTGGAATTCAGATGGTAAACCACTTGGTTCTCAACAAATGGAGAATGTCGATGATACAATTGATAGAATATGTGGATTAATTTCATCTATCCCTCACAATTTATCAGTAGTTCGTATTGGTGATGGTTCTCCAACTATTGGATTTAGATTGGCAAATATTTGTTTGGCTAGAGGGTTGAGGGTAGAGATGGTTGATGAGAGAAGAACATCAACAGGGATTAGTAGAAATGAACATAAAACATCAGCATCAAGAATAGCAAGAATATCAGGCGAAGTGGTTTCTAATAAAAGAAAAATCCAACCGTCTACGGGCGAAGTAAGGGAAATCCAGAGACGTAGTCGTAGAGAGAGTGGCGGGCGTCTTACATTACCTCTTGAACTTGCTCAGGCTGTAGCAGTTGGTAGATTGTCAATGGTCGAGGCTCTAGATGAATATGACCGACGCCGTGGTACTTTGGTATAACCGACTGGCTCAAGAGTGCAACCTTACTCGAAGGTGACATTGCGAGCATGGTCTAGAGGTTATGACTGCAGGTTCCCAACCTGCCGACCCGGATTCAATTTCCGGTGTTCGCACTTAAATTAAGCACGCCGCCGTAATTTTTCCATTAATCCATCAGCCACACCTAGGTTAGTTAGGCATGCATCGTTATCTCCTTTCTTATGTGCTTCAACTGCTTGGCCAATTGCTGCTTCACAACTACTTCTTTCTGAATCATTAAATTTAATCCCAGATGTATCCAATTTGTTACGGAGATCTCGCCATTCTTCTTGTAGAAAAGCTAGTAATTCTCCGGCTTCAGAATTAGCAGCATTTTCAGAATCTAATTCATTCGTAATTTGTTCTAGCAGCATTGCAGCATGGGACCATTGCTTTGCTTTGCGAGCCTTATTTACAGCCAATAATTTCTCATCCCAGTCCTCTGAATTAGAATATTCTGACCAGCGTGCAGTTAATTTTTTCCTTTGTCTCCATGCTTTTTGCACTTCAACCATTGCTTCCGCTTCTCTTGTTACTTCACGAATGACCGAATCTGCTAAACCCCTAGCAAGCGAAAAATCACCACTATCAAAAGCGGATTGAGCTTTCTCTATTCTATTTGAGAAATCAGCATCATCTATCCCTGCTGCAGCCTCCACTACACGCTTTGCTTCATCAATTGTATCCGCCGCAATTTCCCCAGCACTTCCTAGATTTTCAACGTGTTCGGGGACTGCAATTACTAGCCCCATTGCTTCAGCAGGGGCTTCTCTTAGAAGTGCTTCTTCGGCATCTCTTACGGCTCTTTTCAATGGTTCATATTGTGTCCCTTCACACCCGGATAGAGCCCTCTTTGCTTCGGCAATAGTCTCCTCGGCTTTCCCCCAATATTCGATTATTTCATTAGCATGCGTTTTCGCTTTACGAAACAACATTTCAGCTTCTCTTAATGACCCCAATTCCATTTCTCTATCACCTTGAGATAGGATTTTCTGTGCTCTTTTTGCCGTAGGTGCAATATCATCAGCCCTTTGTACAGCGGAATATACATCATCACGGATGTCAGAAATGTCACTAGACATTGCAACAGTTCGTTCAATATCATCTAGTGCAAGATTTAGTAAAATAGTCCCTTCTTTTGGATCAGCATAACCTACTTCAGTTGCATTTTGTAATAGTGAAGCAGCTTGATCAACTTGAACTCCCTGTGCCCTTAACTCAAGAATTTTCAATTCTAGAGATTCTCTCGCCACCTTGAATTTTCTTCTAGCCGCTTTGTCAGGGTCTTTACCTACGGTATCATATATTGAGATAATAAAAGCAATAATGCAAATTCCAATAGATGTATACATCACAATCCCTTCAGGTGGATTAGAAATTAGTAAGGCAGTAGCAGAAGTAGATCCAACAAATTGTATTATTCCCCTGAAACGAACTGCTTGAATTGTTCCGGTTAGTAATTTAGACATTGTTGAATAAGAAGTGTATCCTATTCCAATCATCAGCCCATAACCAATACGTACCATCATCTCTTCGTTAGTGGAAAAGGCATTCATTCCAATCATTAACAAGGGGGGCCAGGATATTGCAGAAATTATCCCGATTCTAGAACGATGTTTTGGCCCATAGTCGATAAAATCTTGAATTGCCAATGCCAATACTACTAGAATTATTCCTGGTCCAAAGCGAGGTAAGAAATCAGCGTTCCCATCAATGCCTGGCCAAATGTACCAAGAGGCTACAATGATTAACATGATTGCAGAAATTATTCCGAATGTTTCTAAACGGTTTCTTTGTTCTTTAATTGCTTTAGCAAGTAACGAGTCAACCTCTCCAACATCACTCATTAAACTTAACGGGAGGGTATTGCATCAATAAGATGCCCCCTAATGTATTCTATTTATTGGTTGATTAGTAATTAGAATGGAGTGTGCCTAGTCCCACCACTTTTCCTAATCATTAGAAAGTAGATGATTACAGAAAAAATCATCAACCAAAAAACAGTACTAGCATTTTCAGCCCATTGTGACATAGGAATAATATCACTATTTATAGTAAAGTTACCCCTCTCGTTAGATTCTTGGTCGCTCCATTCAACATCAACAATAATCCTACCACCTTGGTATTCATTAATTGTTAAGGGTATGGTTGTAATTGATGGATTTTCATGGTTAGCCACTCCCGATTCGGCAGTGGAACATTGTCCATGATAACAGATAGTTAAATCTGCTTTATTTGATCCAATATTTTTGATTGTTACTTGAATTATCCCTGGGCTTCCTATGACTGCACCCCCCTCAACATCAATTTCCACTCCAGTAATATTGCTGGGTTTTTGTGGTTCAACAATTGGGTTGGATACAACTTCTCTGACATTTCCTGAAGAGTCAATTCCAGCAATTCTTAACTCATGAATCCCAATATCTAGTTGAGGCAGTGTTAGGATGCGCACATCATCCCAACTCCCGTTGTTTACAATTATTTGGTCATCAATACTTACATACCATTCTATTAGTTCTATGGCATCAATATCATCAAAAGAACGACTAAGGTTAAGACTAATTTCACTACCTAGGTTGGCTTGATTTAGGCTCCCAATAGGGTAACCATCAACCATTACTTCAGCAGTAATTGTTGGTGGCGTAGCATCAAGAATAGTAATATCCCAAGTGGAAATGTTGCTATTTTGAGCGCTATCTAATAGTTCTAATTCCAATGAATAATGAGTCAATTCTCGTTGTTTGTGCCTTTCTTCGACAGTCATATGCATCCAATTCACCTCATTACCCTGATTGAATATATCTTCGAATCCATCAAAATGCTCCCAACCTAGGGATTTATTTGAACGCCAAATAGCCTGTACAGGTGAACCCGAATCATCAGTTGTATTGGTGATAACTGTAACAGTAGAACCAGCTCTAATTGAAAAACCATTAATTTCTTCGATTTCGTGGTATAATGTGTTTCCAATAATGGTATCTTCTGTTACATTCAAGGTTGCTACAGGTGGCATCCCATCGATGTAGTATTCTTCTTGCCAGAAAGATGTTGCTTCATCCCAATCAGAACAGATTAAGGTGACATTTAGAATATCTCCATGATAAAAACCTAATTCTTTGGGGATGAAAGTATGTGTTTGATTAGGATGAGAATATTGCCAATACCCCTCTCTAGTATATTCCCATCGATTGTTTAGATTGCCCACTCCTGAATCAGTACAATCACTAACTATTGTGGAATTTTTCTCGTGTGGTATGGCAATTCCGGAATGGTTCAATAAATGTGCGTTAGCAATTGGGGCTTGATTGGGACCAATTGTTACAGTCCAAATTCCTACAGTTGGGGATAGGGAACGATTGATAGTGAAATTAGATTGTCCTCCAGAAATGTAATCAATTTGTGGGCTGTATCTCACTTCCCAATTATCTGGTAGGTTGATTGTGATGGGAATATTTTCTATAGCATCCCCACGCACAGGAAACCAAAAAATTCTGCTACTTCCAAAGGATGATTGCGCTGTTAGTGTTGCTGATTCGGACCAACTGTAGTAACTAGCCCCAATAGGTTCATTTTGAGTGATTGAGAAGTTGCTTCTTTCTACATCCCCTGTTAGTGGTTTTTCATCAAAAAGAAATAGGTGATTACTTTCAACCCACATATTTTCATTTTGATAATCAGAGAAACTTGAAATTTCCATACCACTAATATTGCCATCTCTATTTCCTGCCCAATAATCAATTTGTTGAGACAAACCTACTGACCTTTTTGGCAATAATGTGCTACCGAAATCCATAGGGATGTGAAAATCTGCCTCCCATGTTAGGTTAAAAAATGCCCCTATTTGTGGTGTTTCTGTCATATTTAGGAATGCTTGTCCACCCCATTTAGGTGTGGGCCATATGGTTGGGTCATTTATCAGTCCAGAAATATTAAAATCGCCCTTGTCATTAGTTTTCAATGGTTGACCTACTCTTAATCCATTATCATGGTTGAATATTTTCCATTCACCCTGATCTGTTCTTGGAATTGTAGTATTAACACCCCCGTTCCATTCTATTAAATCCCAAAATCCAGAAGGGTGGTGTTCAATTCTCAAAGTTCCACTATTGTTCACATCAGTTGAATTCCCATGAATTAACATTGATCCATTATTTTCCATTACTAATTGATTTTCGCCATTCCAATATGTAAGAGATTTATGCTCCTCAAATGAATATAATAACCATCCATTTCCAGAATTTGGTACAGCAAAACTGCCATTTCCTGAATTATTTAAGGTAATAATTCTATCTTCTAACTCTCCATTTAATGTTAGTGACACAGTTGAATTTGCAGTGCCGCTGATATTCAATATAGAATTTAGTGGTGTAAGCAATATTGTGGCTTCATTTGGGCTTTCAGATGAAATATTTGTATAGGTGCCGGTGCTAACATAATTAGGATGGGTGGCATAAATTCTAACGGATCCAGCAGACAAATTAGTGAACCATTCTCTGTTTTCAGTCATCAAGTGAGGTCCAACAACAGTCAAATCAGTCCATGCGTCTATGATTATAATTTCAGTCCCATTTACGCCATTGCCATTTGAGTCAACAATGATTATTTCGATATTAGATGATTGGGTGGAGAGCTTCAGTTCGCTTTCAAATTCTAGTATTTCTACTTCAGGAATAAAACAAATGCTAATACTCAAAATGATAGTAATCAATACCGCAACATATCGGGTCATTTTATGCGCCTCTGTCATCCAATAAAATTGTTGAACCACAGTTATCAATCATAAGTGGTATGACAGTATTGCCCAACTGGGATGAAATCTTCTCTTGCACTTCTTTAGATGCCTGGACTAGAATAAAACCCCCGCCCCCCGCACCAAGCAATTTACCGCCGCTACACCCCAAATTCATCAATTTATCATAAAGGACATCAATTTCATTATTTGATATTCCATCAACTATTCCTTTCTTTAATTTCCAAGCATCTCCAAGCATGGCCCCTATAGAACCCCAATCTCCAATTTCTAATAGGCTGGAAACATCTTCTGCCTGTTTCCTCATTGAGAGCAATCTGTTCATTTTAGATTCAGTGTTTTTGCTTTGTTGTTCTAGTATGGGTGTTGCTTTTCTTGAAAGCCCTGTCCATACAAGGCAGAAATGTTCACTAATTTCCTGTATTTTTTCTGATTTTATTGGTTTTATATCAACTGAATTATCTTGGAAAAAATAAATTTGATTTACTCCTCCGTAGGCAGCAGCGTATTGATCCTGCTTTCCAATAGTCTGATTAAGTACATGGATTTCAATTTCACATGCTTCTTGAGCTAATTGCTTAGCGCTAACTTCTCTCCCTGCGTAAGCATGTAGTGCGTGAAGAAGCCCTACAGTAACTGATGATGATGACCCCAAGCCAGTGCCCTTACCAGGGATGTCTGCTATAGTAGTGATTTCAACTCCTGATGTTACTCCGGTCATCCTCATTGATTCTCTAACTAATTCATGTTGTATTTCTTCAAAGTCATCAACAATTTCAGTTTTGCTATACGATATTCTAATACTATCATCAAATCTTTTGTTGACAGTTACATAGATGTAAGCTTGTAATGCCATAGATGTGACTAAACCACCAGATTCATTGACATTGTAGAAAGCAGGCAGGTCAGTTCCGCCCCCGCAAAAGGAGACTCGAACAGGTGTCCGCGTGACTAGCATCAATACTGCCACAATGTCCCACTTCATCAAGTCCACGCATCAAAGTGAGCCAGTTTTTGTTAACTTTGTTCTGTCGGAATCAATATGGCTTGGTCGCGCTGCGGTATAACAGGAGAAGAGCATGGCGGCCGACCTAATCACCATGGATGACTTGACAAATGAAGAGATTGAAACGTTGCTTGACGATGCTGAAAAGTTACTTCCAGTAGCAAAAGGAGAGGCATATTTACCTCTTCTTCAAGGCAAAGTTCTGGGAAATATGTTTTTTGAGCCTAGTACTCGTACTAGAATGTCATTTGAAACAGCAATGAAACGTTTGGGGGGTAGTGTTGTAAATTTAGGTGCGTTAGCTTCATCTTCCGTGACTAAGGGTGAAACTCTGTTTGATACAATGAAAATGGTAGATGGTTATTGTGATGTTGCTGTCTTGCGTCACCCGCGTCAAGGTGCGGCCCAATATGCGGCAGATGCCTGCGAAATCTCAATTTTGAATGGCGGGGATGGAGCCGGCCATCATCCAACTCAAACAATGCTTGATTTATTCACCATTAAGCAAGCACATGGTACTTTGAATCTCAATGTAGTCATGGTTGGGGATTTACGGTATGGTCGTACTGTACACAGTCTTTCTTATGCTCTGTCCCGTTTCGGTGCAAATTTGACATTTATTGCTCCGTCATCTCTTTCAATGCCTAATGAAATTATTGAAGAATTAAGGAGTAGCGGAGCAAAAATCACAATATCAGATGATTTAAAATCCAATTTACCAAATGCAGATGTAATTTACATGACAAGAATTCAGAAAGAACGTTTTCCCGATGAGGATGAATATCTAAAAGTCGCTGGAATATACAAACTAAGCCGCAGTGATTTGAGAGATGTCAAAGAATCAATGAT
>PBXQ01000052.1 GCA_002727675.1 Thermoplasmata archaeon
ATTGGGACACTTGCAATATTCTCACTTGCTGGAGGGCCATTACTAACCGCTGACTCTTGTCACGGAGTTACTCAAGTAGACTCACCAGAATTATTCAATCAAGATGGTAGTTGTAATGAAGGTGCATGGGATGATTATGCAGATGATAAATTCGCACATGCACGTACTGTTGCTTTTTCTGCATTTATCATGTTCCAATTATTCAATGTTATGAATTGCAGAAGTATAGATAAATCAGCCTTTAAGTTAGGTTTATTCAAGAATATTTTCATTACTGCATCATTCTTCATAAGCCTATTTTTGTTAATCATCATAGTACAAAATTCATATGCTGTTGTTCCACTAATAGGAATTACTGTAGGTAGTTTCTTGTCAACGATCCCTCTGGAATTTACAGATTGGGCCATGATATTCATATTTGCCTCAAGTGTATTTTGGATAGAGGAATTCAGGAAATTCATGTTCAAATTACGCCGACATGATCAGTAGTCTGAGGTATTATAATGTCTAATAATAATCCTTGGATAAACCATAACTTCACAATTGATGATAAATGGGAAAACAATATCTTAGGAATGTCGCCACCAATTGTCAATGATCCCATCTTAACTAATATAGTCTCAAATATATATTCAGGAAAGAGAATTAGTAATGAGGATGCAGTAATATTACATGACATGTGTGATTTACCTACTTTAGCAATTATTGGAAATGATTTGAAAAATGCTAGACATGGCTCTCATGTATATTATAATCGTAATTTACACGTAAATACTACCAATGTTTGTGTTTTAGCCTGCCGATTTTGCGCCTTTAGGAGAGGTCCTAAATCAAATGATGCATATTCTTTATCTAAATCAGATTATATAGAAAAAATCCAGCCCTATTCTGAAATTATCACAGAAGTACATTCAGTTGGTGGATTACATAATGAGTGGACAATAGATCATTATGAAGAATTATTTCGTACAGCTAAACATAAATTCCCCAATATATCTATCAAGGCATTAACCGCTGTTGAAATAAAACACTTGTCTACTATGAGTAATATACCTGTAACTGAGGTTTTGATAAGACTCAAAGATTCTGGATTAGATGTACTACCTGGGGGTGGTGCCGAAATATTAGATGATGATATTAGAAATATTATTTGTAAAGGCAAAGAATCTAGTGCAGAATATATTTCTATACACAGGACTGCACATGAATTAGGTATTCCATCAAATTGTACCATGTTGTTTGGAACTATTGAAACCACAAAAGACCGAATTAACCATTTAGAAAAGTTGAGAAAACTACAGGATGAAACAGGCGGATTCCAATGCTTTGTACCTTACCCATTTTTAGCCGACCATACTCGTTTACCTGAGGCGGAATTAGCTAGTGCCAACGAAATACTCAGGGTAATTGCCATTTCACGTATAATGTTAGATAATATCCCTCATATCAAATCTTATCGTATGAATTTGGGTGATGATATTGCAACACTCGCACTCTTACATGGTGCAGATGATTTTGATGGTACTGTTGGGCGCGAAGAAATAATGCATTTAGCTGGTTCTAATGCTGAACTTAATCATCTAGATGTTAACTTGACTGACTTGATAATTTCTATTGGTGGAATACCTATAGAAAGAAATACAATGTATTCTAAATTCCGATTATTTAGAAGAGACCCGCCGGATGATAATATGGGCCTTCCTATTGCATATAGTTGAGTGTTTTTATGAATTGGAATAGAGTCCTGGGTCGTGTATCATTCGTAAATTGTGACCCTTTATTTCATGGTATTTCAGACAATTGGGGTGTATTACCTGCCCCGCCATCGTGGTTGACAGGCCATGTCCTCAAGAAAGATTGTTTAGTTGCACCAATACCAACTGCAGCCTATGCTGAACATCATTCAGATTTAATATTACTACCAGATATTTGCATCGGTTCAGATGGTGAGGTTGGTAGTGTTCTATTATTCAGCAATAAAGATTTGAGTGATATTAAAGATATAGCTCTCCCCACAGATTCTTCAACATCTACTAAATTAGTCATGTATGTTCTAGAAAAGCATGGCATAACCCCCAACCCTATTGAAATGGGACCAGACCTATCTCATATGTTGGATATTTGTGATGCGGCATTATTAATTGGTGATAGGGCATTAGATGAGGCTAATCGTTTTCCTGAATTAGTCAAACTAGATTTAGGATCTGAATGGAAAAGGATCACTGGTTTACCAATGGTATTTGCTGTTTTTGCTGCTCTTAACACTGAAGACAAACATATGTTAAATATGGCACATAATGAATTACTTGATAATGCAATTAAATTCAAACAAGATATGAATTACAAACAATCCGTTATAGATTATACAACTAGCAGAAGTGGATTTAATCGTGAAAGGGTTTTGAAATATTTTGGTGAAGTGACTAATATTTTAGATAATAATCATAGAAAGGGCTTAGAACTTTTTTTGAAGAATGTTTGTAATTTATCAGAGCCAGTTAATTGGCTTGAAAAATAACTATTTTTTCCTTCTTTTGACTTTTCTTCGTGAAGATTTATCATTTCCTTTTACTTCCTTTGGTGGTTCATCTTTTTTCACCCCAGTAATTAATGATAGAGCATCTTGCATTTCATCTTCTTCATCCTCAGTAATTGATTCATCAAGATTCTTAGATATTTCCTGATCATCTTCCTGGGTTTCAGATGAAAATTCAGAGGCTATTTCAAACAATTTAGATTCCGCATCATGTATTTCCTTAGCCTCACCGTATGGGTCTATTGCGTCTGGTACATTTTCATCCCAATATGCACCATGTTCACCATAATCCCATTCTTCTCCTTCAGGCGCATGCCCGGTATTGACTTGCCTAGTAGATCTAACCTTCCTAACTTGCCGTACAGGCGGGTCTTGATGTTCACTCTTTACTCTACGTTTCCTTCTAGTCTGAGTTTCAATTGGTTTAGGCCTGCCTTTCTTTCTAGAGGGCCTGCTTGTTGGTTGTGGACGACCAGGACTATCATTTTCAGAAGATATACGTGTTCTACTAGGTATGGGGCGGGTTCTCCTAGTTGTAACGTAATCATCCTCCTCAAATTCATAATCATCCAATTCTATTCGATTTTTTCTACGAACAATAAATAATGAAATAATCACAATAGAAAAAATTGCCAACAATGGGATCCAATAGTTCAGTGAAAGCCATTCAATTGTTAAATCAATAATCGTAGGTTCAGGTTCAGCTAATTCAGGAACATATACGCTGTATGTCCCATCAGATGGATATAATGGGCTCTGATAGTCAACTTGAATATCATTGTGTTGTATTATTAATGTAAATGGACTATTAGGTATGATTTGTGAAATTGTATTTTGAGGTGCATTAATTGCTCTATCTAATTGTAAATCAAATGGTCTAGGAACTTCGTTCGAAAGTGATATCTCAATGAACCACCTTACTTGAATTCTGGTGCTAGAATCTTGTTTTTCAGTACCGGATAGACCAAGTAATGCGTCACAACGTACTTCAGTAGAGACAATTATCGTATTATTTATGCGAAGAGCGGATTGCCATTCGTTAGATATTGCAACTTCATCAGTACCTCCACACAACATTTTTTCTATTCTAACAGCCTCACCCGTATCTACAAAACTATCAGAATTTACAGTAGATGAAGCTAAATCACGAATAGGAGCACTTTGTGTTTCATTTAACTGAAGTTTATCTATTACTGTTATCTTATTACCTGTAAATGAAATGGATATTCTTCTGATAAGATCAGGGTCTGGATTTATACTACAATCGCTGCCTTCTACACATACGTATTCAAACTCATCTGAAATTCCATCCCCATCATCGTCGCTATCATGTGAATCAGGAGTTCCATCTTCATCAGTATCTAAACCAACCATTCCGCTATATGGTGCGAATTTATTTTGTCTAAAGAATGAAACATATTTGCTAGATGATGAAACGATAAATTCGTCTATTGAGGGTGATATTGTAAATTCATTTACCCTATGTCCTAATAAGAATAGGTTAATCATTTCGAATTGTTGATTATCAAAAATTATCAGGCTAGGTTCAGATGATTGTTGCATTACCCATAATTCATTAGCAAATGTTGACCATTCTAATTGTAAGGCGTTACCCGATAATATATTATCAGTCACATAACCAAAATCTGGCAAACTCCTGACCTGTAATAATGTACTTGATGCCCATACAATTTTAGTTCCATCTGGAGAAATCGCACAATCAGATATAGGGTTTCCACTAGTCCATGTTTTTACGACATCTTGAGTTTGTCTATCCCAAACGAATACATTACCATCTAGTCCCCCTGTTACAAGGAATTGTCCGTCTGGAGAATGATCTACACAAATTACGGTGTCAGAATGTTGATTGCCATAGGTGTTAATTATCGCAGAAGTTTGTGATAATGAGTACTCGTTAACACCATAACCGGTTTCATTGGATGCTGCTAAAATATCAGAATCAGGCATGAAACTAATATCATTTATCTTATTTCCTTCTTCATTAACACCAACTCGTTCCCATGTACTTGTATCATAAAATGACATTGCTAAAGTTGACATGAAAGGACTTTCAAGACCAATCGCTAAAATACTATCATCTAATGAAAAACCTAATTCTAAAACATTATTCCCCAAATCGATATTCCTTAGAAATGTCCTTTGTGATGAATCAATTATGACTACATTTTGATAGAATGCAGCAGCAATGATCGAACCATCATTGGAATAAGCTAATGCTGATGAACCTGAAAGTGTATATGGGTTGGCTATAATGTCACTTAGAGGATAATATTCATTTGCATCTGCTTTTGTAGTTTCAACTACGGGTGCACAAATTGATATCATCATTACAAAAAGGAAGGAAATTACGACTCTGGAATTTCCGCCCATGATTCTAGGGAAGGCATGTATAAAATAGAATTATCCATTTAAATCATTAAAATATTCAGTATTCAAAAGAATTACTTGAAACCCAATTTAATAGATCAATGGACACCTCACATGATTCTGCTACAATTATTGACTCATCATCAAGGAATTTTTCTAGAACGTCATAACATGTCTTATCACCTATCGCACCAATAGCTTCTGCTGCTTCATGCCTAACCACTTCTTCTTCTTCTAAATCAGATAGCCTTGAAATCAACGCGGGGATAGCATGATTATCTTGCATTTGACCTAAAACATATGCGATTTCATGTTTAAGTAAAGCAGATTTGCTGCTAAATCCCTTAACTAATGCATCAATTGCGTCATTCCCACCAATATTTCTTAATGCGAATAATGCCCTCATTCTAAGGAACATACGCTCATTTTCGTTACATAAAGTAATACAAAGCGCTGGTATTGAATCTATATCCATTGGTGGAGCAGGATCAACTGAATTAAATTCACTAATTTCTGGTTTATTTTTCGTTACTTCATCCATATTATGCACCTATAAACTGTATTTCGTCAGGACAAAATTGCTTATCTACCATCCCAATTTTTTGACCTTCTGATAAAAATTTACGTATACTTTCTCTGCCTGATTCGCGATAATCAATAGTACGTTCATTAACATACATTTGAACAAATTTAGAATTTGTATCTTTATCTATTCCACGCCCCCATTGACGGGCAAATTCCAAGGCTTGATCAGGGTTTTCTATCGCGATAATTATACTTTGTTTGACCCATTCTGTTATTTTATTGCACAAATCATTACCCAAATCGTTGCGGACTACATTTCCACCTAATGGAAGTGGTAATCCACCTGTCAATTCATTCCACCAAATTCCTAGATCTAATAATAAATTCATACCATGAGATTCCCATGTAAGTTGACCTTCATGAATTATGACACCACTTGAGAACTCACCACTGATAATGCGTGGCATAATTTCATCAAAAGGAACCACTACAGTTTCAACATTCCCACAAGATAATTTCAATGCTAAATGTGCTGATGTTTTATCGCCAGGTATTGCTATTGGTTTTCTACAGGCTTCTTCTAATGTCATATCTTTAGAAGTCACTAACATTGGACCATAACCCTCACCCATACTAGCACCACAGTTCATTAATGTGTATTTATCTGCTATATCTGGATAGGCATGAATGCTAACAGCGCTTACTTCATATTCACTATTCATAGCTTTATCATTTAACGTCTCTATATCTAATAACACATGCTCGAAAATATATCCAGGCGTCTCAATTAAACCAGTAGTTAATGCATGAAACATAAATGCATCATCAGGGTCAGGTGAATGACCCACGCGTATCACCCTCGGCCCCCCCATATATTGACGCGATAATATTTTAGTTGTGAATGTTACCCATACTAATGATATATTAAAATCGTAATAGGGAACGCTCAAAGACTTCATACACTTGGTATCAATCGGTGGCCCATGACAGATAAGAGCCGACTAGGAATACACGAAGGGCAAATCGGGCCAATATGTGATTTCTGTGGCTCTAGACTTACATTTGGCCAATCAATCCCAATAGATTCTGATTTTGCTTGCTTTGATTGTTACCAAGAAGTAACTAGTGCTTCTTCTTCAACTGAGGGTAAGGTTGTGACAGGTTTACCTATGAAATAGTGCGCCTTAAGTGCTGTTACCCCTTAGGTGTAATGATACCATGGTTGAAAGTCATTGGGCTGGTGTTGCCTACAGGTTTGGAAATTGGTATTCTAAGGCTAATGATACTGAAATTTGGATGCCTCCTAGATTGAGAACCCGTGAATGCATGTTTGAACAATGGACGCCTGGTAAATACGATAGGCACATTGCTTTCCAATCATCAACTGAAGTGATACGATATCTTGCTAACCGTGCACCTAAGAGTTGTTTCTATTCTACTGCATATTATAACAAACCTAATGCATGGAAAATGGCAGATAAGGAATGGAAAGGAGCTGACTTGATTTTTGACCTTGATGGAGACCATTTAGACTATGTAGACCCCTATAATTTCCCAGAGATGTTGGAAATAATACAAATGCAGGCTTGGAAATTATGGGATGAATTTTTACATCCGGAATTTGGATTCTCAGAAAAATACCTCCATGTAACATTCTCTGGACATAGAGGATTTCACTTACATTACAGAGAACCATCTATATTAGGTCTAGATAGCGCAGCAAGAAGAGAACTTGTAAGCCATATTAGAGGGCTAGGGATTGATGTTGGCGCCCTAATGAATAATTTAGACTCTAGTGGTTGGAAAAACAGACTTGAAGCCGGAACTGAGACAATATTACAGAAATTAGATGTTGTTCATAGTGATAATAAAGAAGGAAATAAAATGGCTAAGGAACTTCGTAATATTATTATGGATAGGGCACAATCCCCAGATAGCAAAGTTAAATCATGCTCTATTGAAAAATTGAAAGCGTTGTCTGAATTAATTCAACATCCTGATAGGCGTGCTAATGTATTAAGTGGCAACTATAAAGGATTAAATAAATATGAAAATATCTTCATTGAATTAGTCAAGGGCGATCGGTCATTGATATTAGGTAAGGCAGGTGAAACCGATGATCAAGTAACTGTTGACGTGAAACGTCAAATTAGATGGCCAACTAGTCTACATGGTAAAAGTGGTATGCAAGTCACATCATTTCCATTAAACAGATTAATGCCAGGCCAATCTAATTCCTTCAATGCTCTACTAGAAGCAATACCAAAATATGACAATAAAAATAGGGAGATGGAAATAACTGTTGAACGATGTATTATTGGGCTAAGTAATGATTCAAAGGAATATTCCTTAGGTGACCGTTTAATTGCTGATTCAAATATGGATACATTTCTAACTTTGAAAGGATGGGCTAAACCAGTTAATTGATTAATTCATTATCAAATATCAATTCACACTAACCTAATATTAAAGGCAGA